>JAZLKQ010000100.1:0-10690 GCA_045597745.1 Bacteroidaceae bacterium
ATCTTCATGAGTCGAGGCATAACGCTCAGTACCACGTACGGCGTACAGAATGCTATGTGCGCACAGATGATGGTGCCTATGCCACGGCTTACTCCCATAAAGACGAACAGCAGGAAGATACTGATACCCGTGATGATGTCCGGGTTGATCATAGGTATACTGTTGACAAAGCTATACAGTCTTCGCTCACGCCGTCCCATATTGTATATGCCGATGGCGGCTATCGAACCGAGTATCGTGCTCACCGTGGCACTCACTACTGCTATGAGCAGAGTGTTGAGTATGGCACTATTGAGCGAAGGCCCCGCCTCGCCACGAAAGAGGTTGGCGTACAGGTCTAACGAGAATCCCGACCATGAGCCGAGCACCTTCGCCTCCGTAAAGCTGAATACAAGTATCAGTATGATAGGAGCATACAGTATGGCAAGTATCAGCCAGAGGTATGTATTTGCTATTATCTTCTTCATTTGCTTACGTTATATACACATCATGTTTGTGTCGCCATCCTCAGGATGACTAATGGGTCACTTTTCCTCGCCTCCAAAGAAACTCGTCAGTCCGATGATCACGAGCAGTATAAGCGAGAGTGCAGAACCGTAGTTGAGCAGGCCGGCATTGATATTCTCCTGTATGACAGTACCAAAGAGTTTCACGTTGTTCATCGTGAGCAACTCCGCGACAGCAAAGGTCGAAATCGTCGGCATGAATACCATCACGATACCGCTATACACGCCAGGCATACTGAGTGGCAACACCACGTCCTTGAATACATGAAAGGGATTGGCACCAAGGTCCTTCGCCGCCTCTATGAGCTGAGGATCCATCTTCTGCAGCGTGTTGTATATAGGATATATCATGAATGGCAGGAAATTGTATACCATACCAAATACCAGGGCGCCTTCATCAAGGTCAAGATGCATGAAGTCAAACAGTGCAACTGTAGCGAGTGTACGAAGCAACAGGTTGATCCACATAGGGAGGATGAAGAGCATAGCCATAATCTTAGGGGTGGCATACGACTTGTCTGCCATGAAGTAAGCTACAGGATAGCCCACCACCACGCATATCAACGTAGTGACCATAGCTATGCCTACACTATATATAAAGGTATTGATGCTGTCTGTGGCAAGAAAGAACTTCTCAAAGTATCTCAGCGTAAAGCCTCCATCGTCAACAAACGAGTAGTACACCACAAGCAACAGCGGCAGCACCACCAGTACTGCCATAAATAGCACGTAGGGATAAGCCCATGCACGGCGCTTACCCATTATGTCCATCAGTCGTCTCATACGCTTCTCGCTATTACGTGCAGGTCTTCTGGCCTGATATCAACGCTCACCACGGAGTCCACCGCAAAGGCTGCATAATTCTGCGCCTTGAGTTCATAACCCGACTCCGTCTCTATGCGCATATCGTAATGTACACCCTTGAAGTTGCATGACTTCACCACCCCGCGCCACACACCGGCATCAGCATCTGTCGTGAGTATGAGGTCCTCTGGACGTATCACCACATGCACAGGGCTGTTAGTACCAAGTCCCTTGTCCACACACCTCTTCTGCTTGCCGAGGAAGTCCACGAGATAGTCCTCCACCATCGTACCCTCGATGATATTGCTCTCGCCGATAAAGTCTGCCACAAAGACATTGGCTGGCTCATCATATATATGCTTAGGAGTACCCTGCTGCTGTATGACACCGCCATTCATCACGACCACCGTGTCCGACATGGTCAGGGCTTCCTCCTGGTCGTGAGTAACGAAGATAAACGTTATGCCCAGCTCGCTATGCATACGTTTGAGCTCGAGCTGCATCTCCTTACGAAGCTTCATGTCAAGGGCAGAGAGCGGTTCGTCCAGAAGCAGCACCTCCGGCTTGTTGACTATGGCACGGGCTATCGCCACACGCTGCTGCTGACCGCCAGAGAGCTGATTGACATTTCTCTCTTCGAAGTCGGTCAGTCCAACGATATGCAACGCTTCCATTACCCTGCGGTCCATCTCGTCTTCCTTCACATGCTTCAACTGCAAGCCAAATGCCACATTCTCATACACATTGAGGTGTGGAAACAGGGCGTAACGCTGAAACACCGTATTGAGCGGTCGCCTATATGGAGGTATGCTCGTCACGTCATTGCCGTTGAGCAATATCTGGCCTTCGGTCGGAGTCTCAAATCCGCCTATCATTCTCAGCAATGTAGTCTTGCCACATCCCGACGGACCGAGTATGGTGACAAATTCGCCTCTCTTCACGTTGAGGCTAACATCATTGAGCACTACCTTCTTGTCGAACGCTTTTGTCACGTGCTGTGCCTGTACTATGTAGTCTTCTTTCATCTTACTATACATTATAAACGCCTAATAGCGTGCGAAGTTAATAGTATTTTTTCATTTTGACAACATAATGCAAACTCAATCAGACTTTTGCCATCATTTTCCTCCATTTACGTGTCTATTTGCACACCTGGCTCTATCTATTGCGACACTACTTACGTTCATGATTTCCCGATGCAATAGACCACGATAATGCAACATACGTATGTTGAGCGTTAGACATACGTATGTTGAGCTCTTGTCGAGCGTATGTCTAACGTTCAACGAACGTATGTCTAACGCTCAACGAACGTATGTCTAACGCTCAACGAACGCAAGGCACATCGGCACCTACCTGTACCAGCACGCATGATGACCTTTACAAGAAGAGAAAAGGTGCAACGAACATTGCTCGTTACACCTTATTATATATACGCGCACGCGAGTACGCTATACTGGCAGTGTCACATCATTTCCTCACTACGAACATGAAGTCATAGAGTTCGCACATTGATGCGTCCTTGGTTTCAGAACTGAATGCGAAGTAGAGTGGCTGTTTGCCCTTCATCTTCTGCCACTGCGATACGGAGGTCTTCACCTCTATCATCTCATCTGACGTCTCGCCCGTCAACTGCATACTACCGATGACTTTACCGCCAGCCTTTGCTGTTGGCCCACCAAGGAGTATGGTGACTACACCCTTGACACCCTGTGGCTTGATGCGGAGGACGAGGTCGAGTTCTGACGATGGATCTACGGTGTCGAAGTTGAAGTACTTGTAACCGATGGTTGACCCGTCGGTGTTGTTGACTACTGGACAGAACGGCAGTTTGAGGTTGTATGGTGCCTGGCATGACCCCTCCTGCCAACGTGTAGGCTGTATGTACGAGCCTGAATGCTCAAACTTAGGCCAGCCATGTACTGCAGGACGTGGTCCCATATAGTAGCACGCCGTACCTGCAGCTGTGCGCACAAGCGGATTGAGTCCGCCGATAGCAAAGCCCTCTGATGTGTATTCACCCTCCGAGATAGTGACCTTGCCGCCCTTGCCTTCCTCTACACTGACTGTGATTGGGGCAACCATAGCCTGTCGTGAAAACTCGTCAAGACCTGTCTGTCTGTGATATACTACCCACCACTGACCATTTGCCTCGAAGATGCTACCATGCGTATTGCCGCTTGGGCTGGCTGTAGGGTAAGACTTGCCCTTGGCGTCTACAGCACGTGCTCGTCCGTCGATGATGGTTCCACCGTATGTGAATGGACCGAGCGGATTGTCGCTATATGCGTACGCCAATGTATAGTTGCTCTCTGGTAGACCAAAGTCTCCATCGGCTGTCCAACGGCTATAGATAAACACGTACTTGTCCTTGATCTTGCGGATGGACGATGCCTCAAAGAAGCGGAACACGCCGTCCTGCTTACGATGTGGTATCATATCCTCGACGATCTTTGTACCAGGCTTTACTGTTGCCATCGTGGCAGGGTCAAGTTCTGCGCCGTATGAGCCCTCGAAGCCCCAATATCCGTATACTCGTCCGTCATCATCGACAAACGCTGCAGGGTCAAACTTGAGTACGCCATCTGTCTCACGAGGATTGGTCTTGCTCCAGTTGCACACCTCGAATGGACCGTCTGGACGCTTTGACTTGGCTATCATGGTCTGTCTGCCACCCTCCTGATTGTTAGGATAGAGATAGTACGTCTTGCTACCGTCCGGCTCTGTACGTACAGCGACATCTGGCGCATAGAGCATATCTCCACGTCCATCTTCGTGCAGGAGCTTGCCGTTGGCGTCTACCTTGGACTGGAATATGATACCGTCGTAGCGCCAGTTGGTAAGGTCGTCTACTGGTGCAGACCATGTGACCTGTTCGAGCCCGCAATACTCCTTGACGGATGAGTCGTGCGATCCGTATATGTACACACGATACTTGCCTGGCTGGTCAGGGTCTTCGAACACGTATGGTTCGCCATCGGGTATATACTCCCAGAGTGGAAGGAATGGATTTTGTGCTGACGCTGGCATCGTGACAGATATGGATGCCATAAGGATGAGTGTCAGCAAGAGGTTGCGAGGGGTCATATTAATTATAAGTTATGAATTATGAATTATTTAAGCAAAGCAAGTACACGCTTGATACGAGCCATAGACTCGATGATATTCTCGTCGCTTGTAGCATAGCTCATGCGGAAACACTCAGGAGAGCCGAATGCGTCACCACCTACTGTAGCCACGTGACCTACCTCGAGGAGGTACATGGCGAAGTCTGTGGAGTTGTTGATGACACGCTCGCCGTCTGTCTTGCCGAAGTAGCTTGAGCACTTAGGGAAGAGGTAGAATGCGCCCTGTGGCTCGTTGACCTCAAGTCCTGGTATCTCCTTTGCAAGTGACACGATGAGATTCTTACGGCGCTCAAATGCCTGACGCATTGTCTCTACGCATGTCTGGTCGCCTGCAAACGCCACCTCTGCAGCCTTCTGTGATACTGAACATGGACCACTGGTATACTGTCCCTGGAGCTTGTTGCATCCCTTGACGATCCAGTCTGGAGCTGCTATAAAACCGATACGCCATCCTGTCATCGCGTATGCCTTGCTGACTCCGTTGATGATGACCACACGGTCCTTGATGTCTGGGAATGATGCCATAGAGGCATGAGCACCTACATAGTTGATGTGCTCGTATATCTCGTCTGCGATGACGATGACACGCTCGTGACGGAGGAGGACATTCTTGAGTCCCTCGAGCTCTGCCTTGCTGTATACCGAACCAGTAGGGTTGGATGGTGAACAAAGGATGAGCGCACGAGTCTTAGGCGTGATGGCAGCCTCGAGCTGCTCAGGAGTGATCTTGAAGTCCTGTTCGATAGTAGCCTCTACGAATACCGGTTCTCCCTCAGCGAGCTTGACCATCTGTGGATAGCTCACCCAGTATGGTGCTGGGATGATAACCTCATCTCCTGCATTGACAAGTGCCATGATGGCATTGCAGACAGACTGCTTTGCACCATTGGAGCAAAGTATCTGTGATGGAGCGTAGTCGAGTCCATTCTCATTCTTGAGCTTAGCTACGATTGCCTTCTTCAGTTCTGGATAACCAGGTACTGGGCTGTAGCGTGACCAGTTGTCATCGATAGCCTGCTTTGCAGCCTCCTTGATATGGTCAGGTGTATTGAAGTCTGGTTCTCCAACACTGAGGTTAATCACATCGACACCCTGTGCCTTAAGTTCACTGCTCTTCTGCGACATTGCCAATGTAGCTGAAGGCGAAAGTCTGTTGAGACGATCTGAAAGTTGTTCCATTGTTGTATTATGTTTGTTTGGGTTTGCTTATTTACCACCAGTGCATAATGTACTGATCATCATGCATTACTTATTGAAGTGAAGTGTATGCCCCATGCGGTCCTTCTTGGTGTGAAGGTAGCGGTCGTTGTACTTGTTGGGAGTAATCTCTATAGGTACATTCTCCACTATGCTGAGTCCGTAGCCCTCGAGTCCTACACGCTTGACCGGATTGTTGGTAAGGAGGCGTATGTTGGATATGCCAATCTCGCGCAATATCTGTGCACCTACACCATAGTCACGCAGGTCAGGGTCGAAGCCGAGGTGGATATTGGCGTCTACAGTATCAAGTCCCTGCTCCTGCAGCTTGTATGCCGCTATCTTTGCCATAAGTCCGATACCACGGCCTTCCTGCTGTAGATATACGATGGCTCCACGCCCCTCCTGCTCGATGAGTTGCATAGACTTGTGCAGCTGTTCGCCGCAGTCACAACGCTGGCTACCGAATATATCGCCAGTAGCACAGCTGGAGTGCATACGTACGAGGACTGGGTCGCCTGGCTGCCATGTGCCCTTGATGAGAGCGATATGTTCGAGCCCATTGCTCTTCTGACGGAATGGGATGATACGGAAGTGTCCGTATGCTGTTGGCATATCAGCCTCAACACCCTTCTCCACGAGCGACTCCTGACGAAGGCGGTATGCTATGAGGTCCTTGATCTGGATAAGCTTCAGACCGAGTTCCTTTGCCTTAGCCTTAAGTTCTGGCATACGTGCCATGGTGCCGTCAGGATTGAGTATCTCGATGAGTGCAGCGGCAGGACGAAGACCAGCAAGACGTGCAAGGTCGATGGCTGCCTCTGTATGGCCTGAGCGACGGAGTACACCCATGTCCTGTGCATAGAGCGGATTGATATGTCCTGGACGACCGAAGTCTGATGGCTTGGCATCTGGGTCTGCAAGTGCCTTGATGGTAGCCGCTCGGTCCTGTGCTGACACTCCTGTAGTACATCCTTCGAGCTTGTCAACAGTCACCGTAAACGGTGTGCCGAGCATACTCGTATTTTCCTCTACCTGATGAGGAAGCTCCAGTTCTCTTGCTCGGGAAATGGTGATTGGAGCACAAAGCACTCCTCTGCCTTCACGTAGCATAAAGTTGATCTTCTCTGGAGTAATTGTCTCTGCAGGGGTGATGAAGTCTCCCTCGTTTTCACGGTCCTCATCATCAACTACAATGACAAACTTACCTTCGCGGAAGTCTGCTATCGCTTCTTCTATTGTACTAAATGTTACTTCTTCCATATTGTTGATTGTATTCATAATTCCTGATTATGTATTAGTATCGCAATCCATCACCTTGCGGTCAATGCTTAGACCTTATCTCTGCCGTAAGCCTGTCTGCCGTGCTGACTATCTGTTTGAGGTCCTTACGCAAACGACGGCGGCAACGAGCTATCCTGAACACCAGAATGATGCCAATCGGAAACAGTATGCCTGCCACCATATTGAGTCGGCGATTCTTGAATGGGGCCGTATGAGCGTATGGGGCAAGTATCGGGAAATAGTTGAGATAGATAAGCACATCCTTGTTCTTGCTGTTGGACAACATATCGACACAATACTCCAGTCGTTCGCTTATCTCAAGGATAGCCTCGTCTCGTTCGTTGCGGAAGAACAGGTTGACATAATGTGGAAAGCGAAGCAAACGGTGTGTATTGAGATACTCCCTGCTAAGTTGAGCGATGACTGGCAATTCTTCTGCCATAAGCTGATAGTCGGGGTCATTGATGATAACTTCCTTGCGGGAGATGTGGCGACGTGGTCTAATATCCAGCAGCTTACGTAGGAACATCTTGTAAGAGTCCATATTGAATACCACCGAGTCGCTATTGGACTTGATGGTGAAGAACACGCCAAGTGGGGCAAGCACTAAGGTAGACAACCACATGCCAAACCACACTGGGATTGAGCCTTCACGACCTACCTTCATACCACCTGTATCTATCACATAGTACACGATATAGATGATGACCGAAATGACAATTGGCAGTCCGAGTCCTCCCTTGCGGATAATGGCACCGAGCGGAGCACCGATAAAGAAGAACACGAGACAACTCAAAGCCACTGTTATCTTCTTCCACCACTGAATCCAATGGCGACGTATCTGCTCTTCGTTGGACTCCATGTTGACAGCCTTGAAGTCGTAGTCCATCGCCGTAATCTGAGTATTCTGCTTAGCTACACGCACAACATTCATGCGCTGATTAGAATTCATAGACTCAAATATACTGTCGATATTGATGTCTTCAGCCTTGATGGTAGGTGTAGGGAGCGTCTTCTTGTCCTTGTGGAGTACCTCTCCTGTAGAATAATCGGCAATAAATGTCTGTGACTCCATCTCTGTGTTTGCCACATTGAGCACCCCTCGCTGCATATCACCATAGAACGCATGACCCATGCTGTCACACTGCGCCTCGATGGAGTCGACGTCATGTGCGAGCTGACTCATATTTTTGGCTGTGGCATTGCTGCTGAACATATCGCCATCAGCCATCTGGAAGTTGGTGTCAAAGTCTATGATAAACTGCTTCTGCACAAATGTCTCGCGGCGATAAGGCACATTGTCTGTCATTAGGGCGTTGGAACGAAGATTCTCAAACTGTTCGCCGCTGTATAGATGCAACAGCAGATGAGCCTTATCCTGGCTTGTCTCGAGCTTGCCCGAGTCTGCAAGTATGATATGTGCATTGTCCACACCATCACGCATGTTGTAGATGATGACGTTGTAGAGCATACCAGTGTCCTTATTCTTCTGCTTCACATAGAGGTTCATGCCCTCCACACCATCATAGAATACTCCTTCAGGAATATCTACCTCCGGCGACTTCTGCCTCATGGAGAATAGCAGTTGCGACAGATTGTGATAGGCATCAGGTGCTACCACGTCCTGGAAATAGAATGAGCCAACCGCCATTATCAGGTTGAAGATGATCAGTGGACGTATGGTACGAAACAGCGTGATGCCTGCAGCCTTGATAGCAAGAAGCTCAAGGCGCTCTCCCATATTACCAAACGATATGAGCGAAGCAAGAAGTATAGCAAGCGGCAAGGCTACTGGCACGAGGGTCTCTGCTGCATAAAAGAAGAACTGCGCCAGTACCGACAGTTCGAGTCCCTTACCTACGAGGTCATCGACATATTTCCACAGAAACTGCATCATGACGACAAAGAGGCTGATGCAGAATGTGCCTGCAAACAGCAAGAGGTAATTCCTCAATACAAATCCGTCGAGTTTCTTTATGATGCCCACGTTGTCCTTTGTTATCTATACTATCAATTCTCAATGCTATGTGGCACATGTCGAGATATCGTAGATATCTATACACACGTGCGCACGTACATATATAACGGTACAAAGGTACAACAAAATTACTTCTCAGCCCTTGTTATCGGGCGAAAAGTCTGCGTCTATACACCAAAAAGGATAAGTATGTCAATAATTAAGACATATTTACAGGCAAAACACCCCCATATCACTAAGCTTTGATTGCATTATGCATTATGAATTATGCATTATACACAATTCCCAGTCTCTACTTCACAAACTTAGCACTCCTCTGCTTGCCGCCAACTGACCAGCTTACTACATATATGCCGGACGAAAGCGATGCAGTACTCCACTCCTCGTCAGCACGGAACGCACCGACCAGTCTGCCGCCAGTCGTATAGACATTGACACGGAAGACGAGAGACTCCGGAGTCTCGCTACCGAAATGCAGTATCTGAGCCTGAGGATTGTATGCCAAGGCGTACTCGTCTGGTTCACGGTCTGCCGCCATCATCTGGTCTATGCCATCAGGTATTATCTCCTCGTCTGGCATGATGTACCACAGGCGGTTAAGGCTCGAAGAGTTGCGTGAGTCCGTCATATAACTCAGCACTCCCGTACCGTTGGCACTACTGCCTCCGTTGAGGTTGGCGGTATGATACGTATACTTGTTTGTGATGTTGTAATGGCCAGCCGTACCCTGTGGCGTTATAGTCCACAGCTGACGGGCATCAGTCTCGTCAGGTTCATCGACCTCAAGCTGCGTGCCGATATTGGTCGTAGCAGTCGATGTCCCTACGGTAGGGTCAGTAAGCGCCATACCAGAGTGACGGTTGATGATCATAAAGTATTCGTCAACAGGCACTATCTCCCAATGCTCGCTCTCACGGTCAGGCATATTGCTCCATGCACATACCCTTGCGCCAGACGAAGTGCTCTGATTCTCAACATCGAGTGCGGTCGCCGTCTTCGAATTAATGATGCGATAGTAGAAGTTCTTTGCCACGAACGGTGGTGTAGGTTCGGCAGGACGCTTGTCTGCAAATGCTGTCTGCAGGTACGCATTGTGTGTTCGGATAAAAGACTTAAGGTCATCAACATACTGGACATACGACGAATACAGCACACGCTCGTTGTACATCTTCCTGTTGATGCCCCACTTCTGGTAGTTAAGCTGCTGCGAAGCGTCAAGCAATTCGGCAATGCTGTCCACAGTCGCTATCATCATGTCCGTCAGTCCCTTATCTATGACCTCAGCATATCTGCGATTGACCAGTCGACCAAACCATGGGTCTTCCCACATGCGGTTGATCCACAACTTGGTCTGCCCATACCCCACGTCCGTCATAAGTCTACGGCTCGTGTCACCCAGACGAGTATCATTGCCGTACGCTACGTCATAGTCCCACAGCGGTCCCCAGTACAGATGCGGATCGCCCTGGTCCTTATAGAAGTACGTACTGTAATATCCGTCTATATTGGCACTTACCTCTGTGGCAATAAACCAGTTGACAAGTGAAGTCGAGTCTACCATCGCCCTATATCCATCTACTGGGTCAGCAAATTTGCTACCAGACAACACAGACTCAAAGTCACGCATATAGTTGCGTATATAAGCATTCTGACTTGCACCAATCTCCTCCTCGTCAGGATAATGTATGCGTATAGGTACAGCATATTGTGAAGTAGTGAAACAGTTGCCGTCCTTAAATCCGTCCACCTCCATCAGGTAGCCGCCCGTGATGTCGCTCTCCTCCGTCAGCGGG
>JAZLKQ010000101.1:0-6842 GCA_045597745.1 Bacteroidaceae bacterium
TCCTGTGCCATACCGATGTGACATTCGTATATGAGCAGTGGGCTTGTGTTAGGCTTGAATGTCTTTTTCTTGAACACGTATGGTGTCTCTGGGTCCCAGACTTGTGCGGAGAATATCTTTGTAGCTTCGTCCTGTACGACACGATTGCACCATGCAGGTATGCGTTCACCTTCTCCACCGTCCCAGTGTATGCGTAGCTTGTATAGGTCACCATGCTTGAGGGCTGAAGGCTTGAGGTTGATCTCCCAGTTGCCGTTCTTCAGACTCTTCATCTTGTACTGAGGTGTCTCTTCCCATGAGTTGAAATCGCCCACGATGTATATCTCAGTGGCGTTAGGTGCCCATTCGCGTAGAGTCCATCCCTTTGCAGTCTTGTGAAGACCGAAGTAGAGGTAGCCAGAGGCAAAGTCTGAAAGCGTCTGACGGCCATGGTTGGTGAGTTCGTCAAGTTTGCTAAGTACGTGCTGATGACGTCCAACAA
Source organism: Bacteroidaceae bacterium (assembly GCA_045597745.1). GTDB lineage: Bacteria > Bacteroidota > Bacteroidia > Bacteroidales > Bacteroidaceae > Minthosoma. The sequence goes on from JAZLKQ010000101.1 coordinate 482, forward strand.
TAGCGGCTTCAAATGGTTCGAGCCAAGTGTCATTTTTTACGAGACCAATCTTATGAACAGTCTTTGCAGCTGCTTTCTTTTGTGCTTTCTTTGCAACTGGTTTCTTTACTTCTTTCATGATGTATATATTATATATGTTATGAAACTACAATGATGTTAGTTGAGTATCTTAAAGATAATCTTCTTAATCTCTTTCTCCTGGCTGATGCAAGGGGCGTGACCATCTTGTGGGAAGAATATGGCAAACTCTCCAGGATGTACAGTAATGTACTGCTGTGCTTCGCCTTCATAGAACGAGATGTCATTGTCTGCATTGTATTCTACTTCTGGCAATATCTTACGAGGAGTGTAACCCATAGTCTCTGCTGTACTTAACGGAATCTGTATGTCAATCATCTTGTCATGACTTTCGAGCTTAGCTTCTGCAGGAGTCTTGCCCTTGGCAGTGCTGAAGTTGACGAACAAGTCCTTGCCCTTTATCTCGACTTTACCGTCTTCGTGTCCTTCAAGTTGATTGTTTGCAATATAATCTACTACTTGCTGAAATAATGGGTTGAGCGATGTGTATTTGCTCAAGTTGTCCAATGTGTCTATGATCATAGTCCTGTTGATGATTGCCTGAGTCTATATAGATAGAGTGTTGGCTTTGTTTTGATAGTTAATAAATAATGTAGTACGCAAAAGTAATAAAAAAAGGGATTGCTTGTATCAATCCCTATGCTTTTTTCTTATTTTTTTATTATTTCAATCATTTGCTTGTGGACAAGTCCATTGGTGGCTACAAGCTCGTCGCCAGATTGCCATTTGCTGTCGTTGCCGTCAAAGTCAGAAACCTTTCCGCCAGCTTGCATCAGGATAAGTGCTCCTGCACTAACATCCCATGGCTTGATAAGCGCCTCTATGTATACGTCAAATCTGCCGCATGCCACATAGCATAGCTCTGTCTCCGCCGACCCGAGATTGCGTAGACTGCATACATTGCCATAGAGCCTGCTGTACATCTTCTGGACGAATGGGCTGAAACTCTGTGCGTCGTATGGCAGTCCAAGGCAGACGAAAGCCTCGTACATATCGTTGACCTTAGATACGTTTATCTCTTTGCCATTGAGAAACGCCTTACTTTCTCTGTTTGCCCAAAAGAGCTCGTTCTGCACACATTCGTATACCACTCCAATAGCAAGGCCGCCATTGTCCTTGAGTGCAATACTCACACAATATGGAGTCATATTGTGTATGAAGTTGGTAGTGCCGTCGAGAGGGTCCACTACCCATTGATATCCATTAGGGTTGGGCAGGGGAGTAGTAGGCCCTTCAGACTTCGTAGTACCTTCTTCTGTGATGAAGCCAGCCTCTGGTATAAGTTTGCGTAGTTGTGTGACAATCATCTTTTCAGACTCCTTGTCCACATAGCTCACATAGTCATGACTATGCTTTGACTCTACCTTGTCCATCTGGAACGTCTGTCTCTGCTGTAAGATATATTTGCCAGTTTCAACAGCTATCCGCTTGACGCTCTCAGTAATTGCATGAATATCCATTATTATATAATATTATATATAAGGAAATGAATATTAGTGTTCGCCCTCTACCTTGCCAAGTCTGTATACGCCTCTTTTGATGACAGAGCCATTTCGATCTTTCTCGGTAAATGCTCCATCGCGAACATCATTGACGTATGTACCTTCGAAGCGAGTGCCATCTTTCATCTCTTCTACGAACTTGCCGTTCTTCATACCTTGAGAGAACTTACCCTTGGCACGAGTTCCGTCAGCTGTTCGGAGAATGCCTTCACCTTCCATTTCGCCATTCTTCCATCCGCCTTCGTACGAATCTCCATCTTTAGATGTGAATTTGCCCTGTCCGTTAGGTGTTGAGTTGGCGAAATATCCTTCGTATCGGCTACCGTCAGGATTGGTAAGTGTTCCAAATCCTTCAAATTCACCCTTCTTAAACTGTCCCACGTACTTACGCTTGTCCGCGAAAGTGAAAATACCCTGTCCGGTGCGCTCGTCATTGACATAGTCGCCTTCGTATCTTTCACCATTCTTGCAAGTGTAGATACCCTTGCCATGCTTCATGTCGTCTTTCCATCCACCGATGTACTTGTCTCCATTTGAATAGTTGTATGTTCCCTGACCATTGCGCATGTCATTTTCCATGTCGCCATAGTATGTGGTTCCGTCTCGCCAGTCGTATAGACCCTTGCCAGACTTCATTCCACTCTTCCATCCACCTTTGTAATATATGCCATTGGCGTATGTGTATGTTCCTTCACCTTCTCTCTTGTCCTCGTGCCAGTTGCCTTCGTACTTGTCACCATTATGATAGTACATTACGCCCTTGCCTTCCTGGTAGTCAGTGTACCACATGCCTTCATACTTGTCATTGTTGGCAAAGAAATATGTGCCTTTTCCATGCTGATGATCCTGAAACCATGCTCCTACATACTTTTCTCCATCGGTAAATGTGTATGTGCCTTGTCCCTGACGTTTGCCCTTGACATATTCACCTTCGTAAGTGTCTCCTGTCTTGAATGTGGTCTTTCCCTTTCCGTTAGGCTTTCCTCCCTGTAATTCACCATAATATGATGCCTTGTCTTTAGGAAAAATGTAATTGCCTATCATTACCTTTTGTGCCTGCATCGTAAGTCCTGAAACCATGATGATGGCAGCTGCAAGTATATTTCTTTTTACGTTCATGCCGAAGTTTTAATTAGCTTAGTGTGATTAGTGTTGATAGCTTTTGACTCATGGTCAAACAATCATATATAATTTCTCTTTGCAAAGGTAATAAATATTTTTGCCCCTTCAAAATGCATTAAGGAATATTAAAAGTTAGTTATGATACTTCTTTGCTTTTTTAACATTCAACAAACCATCAATGGCTATGCAACCTATGTGATAAGTAGCATAGCCATTGTATGTATTGTACTGCAGCAGACGTCCGAGATGGAGTGTGGTGCTGCACTTCGGTGACATAGTCGATGTTCCCTTATTTCGTTTCTATTTCCTCTGTCATGTCAATCTCGTTTCCCTTCTTGTCCTTAAATTCGTATTGCAAGAATCCGAGAGCTTGACTTGGTATGATTCTGATACCAAAACCATACTTCATCTGCCATTTGCGATATGTGGAGATGAATCCTTGGTTGATGTAGGCGAACACATAAGGGTGGACGTAAAGTCTAAAGTTCTTCGTACCTGTGTGATTAACAATGTAGTCAATTTTGCTTTCTAGTGTGTCAGTAAAAAGGTATGATGACTTGATAGTACCTTTGCCGAAGCATGTAGGGCATGTCTCTTCTACATGGACATCCATAGCTGGACGTACTCTCTGTCGAGTGATCTGCATGAGCCCAAACTTACTCAACGGGAGGATATTGTGCTTTGCTCTGTCGTTCTTCATGAGCTCGTTCATCCTCTCATATAGTTTCTGGCGATGTTCCGCAGTATCCATGTCGATAAAGTCAACCACAATGATACCTCCGATGTCTCGGAGACGGAGCTGGCGTGCAAGTTCCTCTGCTGCTCCCATGTTGACTTCAAACGCATTTGCCTCCTGTCCTTCGACGCCTCTTGAGCGGTTGCCGCTGTTGTCGTCTACTACATGCAGTGCTTCGGTGTGCTCAATGATGAGGTACGCACCGTGCTTGTAACTGACTGTCTTGCCAAAGCCAGACTTGATCTGCTTTGTGACATTGAAATTGTCGAAGATAGGCACATTGCCCTTGTAAAGCTTTACGATGTCTGCTCTTTCTGGTGCGATGAGAGAGACGTATTTCTTGACTTCATTCCATACGTCTTCGTTGTTGACGTGTATGGCCTCGTAACTTGGATTGAATAGGTCTCGCAATATAGATACGGTGCGACCAGTCTCTTCATGTGCAAGTACTGGAAGTGATGTTGCTGCCTGCACTTTCTTGCAGCAGTCGTTCCAACTCTGTATGAGTATCGAGAGTTCATTGTCGAGCTCGGCAACACGTTTGCCCTCTGCTACAGTCCTTACTATTACGCCAAAGTTCTTTGGCTTGATGCTGTGTATGAGCTGCTTAAGTCTTGCTCTCTCTTCTGAACTCTTTATTTTTGAAGATACAGAGACCTTGTCTTCAAATGGAATGAGTACTATGTATCTGCCTGCAAAGGATATCTCTCCTGTGAGTCGTGGTCCTTTTGTGGATATTGGCTCTTTGGTGATTTGTACCAGAACCTCTTGTCCCAGTTCGAGCACATTCTCGATAGACCCCTCCTTTGGCAGACCTTGCTGGCGACTTGCCTTGTCCATAGGCATGAGCTTCTTGCGGTCGCTGGCAATCTGCTTTACGTACTTCTCGAGTGATAGAAATTGACTACCTAAATCCTGGTAGTGAAGAAATGCTTCGCGTTCGTGACCAACATCGACAAAACATGCATTGAGCCCAGGCATTATCTTCTTGACCTTGGCTGCGTAGATGTTGCCAACAGAGTACTTTGTATCTTGCCCTTCTTTCTGAAACTCAACAAGTTTCTTGTCTTCAAGCAATGCAATGGTTACCTCTTTTGGCTGAGCATCGATGATAAGTTCGCTTGTCATTTGCTTCCTTGTTCGTAATGATGAATTGTCAAATAAGACAAAAGAACAAACCCTTTCGCTGCCACCCACATTGTATGTAAGAAGTAGGGATAAGAGTTTGTTCTTTGCCTTTCAAGATTTACTTGCTCTTATGACGATTCTTTCTCAGTCTCTTCTTGCGCTTGTGAGTAGAAATCTTGTGTCTCTTCTTTTTCTTACCGTTTGGCATAGTCCTTGAATTTTAAAAGTTTATAATTAAATTAATGAATACATCTTGTTGTCAAAGAAGTGTGATTACTTCTTCATTGCACCAGCGAAAGACTTTGCTGGCTTGAAAGCAGGAATATTGTGCTCTGGGATGATGAGAGTTGTATTCTTGCTGATGTTACGAGCTGTCTTAGTAGCTCTCTTCTTTACGATGAAAGAACCGAAACCACGAAGGAAAACATCTTCTTCATTGATAAGGCTGCTCTTGACTGTCTCCATGAAAGACTCAACCACAACGAGAGCTGTCTGCTTGTCAACGCCTGTGTTCTTTGAAATTTCGCTAACTACGTCTGCTTTAGTCATAATTAATTAGAAAATTTATGTTTATATTTTTATTGTTGTTTATTTTACGTGAAGGCGCTTGTTTTTTCGCCGTTCAAGGTGCAAAGTTACTAAAAACTTGGTAATTGCAAAAATATTTCATTGATTTTCAATAATAAATGCGATAAAAGGACGTAATGCGCTCGCTATACATTGTTAAACTTGTATGTTCATAATGCAATATGTTGGCATGGAGTGTCTAGCTCACGTCCAGTCTTTGTTGAATAACACCTATTTAATAATAAATGAAATGCTATGGCGTACATGTTAGTTCTATAGATTTATGCTAATGAGCTATAGGGTGTCCATGTTATAATCATACATGCGTGATATTAACAGTTAAGGATGTTGAGTTTTGGACATACGTATGATGAATGCTAATCATACGTATGTCTAGCGTTAATCAAGCGTATGATGAAAGCGTATCGACCGTATGTCTATATTTTATAAGCCTATGGACTGTACTATTGCACACACGAATAAAATGTGTTTCGTAAATAGAGCGATTTTATTATGATTTGTTATGTTTAAGGCAAAAATATATGTAAATAGTTGATTGTTTGGCTATAAATCACTAATTTTGCAACATAAACAATAAAGCAATCGAGCATTTATGCATCAGAATACAAGCAGTCTTTATTTAGTCGTCGATGTACGAGTGGTCGTCAAGAGTGATTCTTGTCGTAAGATTGGTTGTGCTTCGATGTGAAAAAGATATTAATTCGATATGAGCCTTTCTTACGATTCAGAGTAAGAGAGGTTTTTTGTTGTATATACCTTCTATGGTCTCAGCCAGTAGCTGTATGTATAGAAGGATAGTAAAGAGAAAAGATAAATAAAAATATAAGAACATGAAACATCAGTTACGTAGTGCAGTATGCACAGAAGGTCGCCGTATGGCAGGAGCAAGAGCTCTCTGGGTGGCTAATGGTATGAAGAGAGAGATGTTTGGCAAGCCAATCATTGCCATTGTCAATTCGTTCACACAGTTTGTTCCAGGTCATACACACTTGCATGAGGCTGGACAGATAGTAAAGGAAGAGATTGAGAAGATGGGTTGCTATGCAGCCGAATTCAATACTATCGCCATTGACGACGGTATCGCAATGGGTCACGATGGTATGCTCTATTCTCTCCCAAGCCGTGACATCATTGCAGACTCAGTAGAGTATATGTGTAATGCTCATAAGGCAGACGCGATGATCTGCATCAGCAACTGCGACAAGAT
>JAZLKQ010000102.1:0-2874 GCA_045597745.1 Bacteroidaceae bacterium
TCTGAATATGTACCCTTGCGTCGTTCTGGCACAAGCTACAAGGGGTTGTGCCCTTTTCATGATGACAAGACACCTTCATTCTACGTCAATCCGGCAAGAGGTATATGCAAGTGTTTCAGTTGTGGTGAGGGTGGCAATGTGGTTCACTTCGTGATGAAGCAGGAGCAAGTCACCTATTTTGAGGCAATAAAGATATTAGGAAAACGCTATGGTATAGAGGTCGAGGACAAGAAACTCTCTCCTGAGGAAATACAAAAGCAAAGCGAGAGAGAGAGCATGTTTGCCGTCAATGAATGGGCAAGCAAGTACTTCAATAGCGTGATGAAAGATACGGATGACGGTCGTGCTATAGGACTGGCATACTTCCGTTCAAGGGATTTCCGTGATGACATAATAGAGAAGTTTCGCTTAGGATTTTGCCTTTCTGAGTACGATGCCATGAGCAAGGCAGCGGTGAAGGCAGGGTACAAAGAGGAGTTTCTCGTCAAGACAGGTCTTAGTTACAAACGTGACTCTGACGGTTCGCTCCGCGATAAGTACTGGGGCAGAGTCATGTTCCCGTGGTTTAATGTCAGTGGCAATGTCGTAGCCTTTGGCGGTCGAGTACTTGATGCACGTACAAAGGGTGTAAACCAGAAATACATTAACTCGCCAGAATCCGAGATATACACAAAGAGCAAGGAACTCTATGGCCTGTATCAGGCGAAGCGAGCTATCGGTAAGGAAGATGTGGTCTACATGGTGGAAGGATATACTGATGTGCTCAGTATGCACCAGTGTGGCATTGAGAATGTTGTAGCAAACTCAGGTACAGCTCTCAATGACGCACAGATATACATGTTGCTTCGTTTTACCAAGAACATAGTGTTGCTATATGATGGCGATGAGGCCGGTATACATGCAGCCCTTAGAGGTACGGACATGCTTCTTGCCAAGGGTATGAATGTGAAGGTACTCTTGTTGCCAGACGGAGATGACCCGGATAGCTTTGCACGCAAGCATAATGCGACGGAGTTTCGCACTTATGTGAAGGAGCATCAAGAGGACTTCCTTATATTCAAGACCAACTACCTGCTGGGCAGCACAAGTCACGATCCCGTCAAGCGTGCCGAAGGCATCAAGGATATAGTCAAGAGCGTATCCGTCATACCAGAGGAAATCGTAAGGTCGACATACATTCATGCCTGTTCGGAACTGACAGGAATGAAGGAGGAGGTACTGCTCCGTGAGGTAAAGAAACTTCGTAGAGAGGCGTTTGAGGAAGAGAAGAAGCGCCGTGAACGTGAAGCGGAAATAGCTAAGTCGAGAAGTCATGAAACGAAGTCCGCGCCTTATCCAGCGCAAAGCGCACCTGTGTATAACAATGTGCCGCCTCCAAGCTATCCATCTGACGACGTTCCGCCATTCATTCCACCTCCTGACATAGAGGGCATAGGTGCGCCACCAGAGACCTACCAGCCAACGTCACAAATGCCTGTAGATACGGGTTATGCTAATGTGCCACCTCCAGATATACCACCGTATGAGGAAGTTCCACCATCGCAGCAACCACCTTGGCAAGACGTGACAACCACCAGTGCTCAGCGTATGTACTCTGCAGAGGAAGAGGCATTTGTCGGTCTGGAGAAGATGATCATGCGACTGGTAGTCAGATATGGCGAGAAGCAATTGGATGGAATGTCAGTTGATGGTGGTAGTATAAGTGTGGCAGAGTATGTCAAGGGGCAGATACTTGACGATGGACTGCACTTCTGCTGTGAAGTCTATGAGCGAATGCTCTTGTCTGTGTACGAACATGTTGGAGACAGTGGATTTGACTGCAATTCGTACTTCATGTCAAGTCCAGACTATGAGTTCTCAAATGAGGCAGCTCGGCTCTCCAGCGACAAGTACCAGATAATAGCAAAGGACGCTGCCAAACATGACTCTGCACGTCTGGATGAGAATATACAGCACCTTGTGTATGACTATAAGTTCAAGGTGGTAGACCGTGAACTAAATAAGGTTAAGGCTCAGCTGGCAGATCCTGCGGTTATGTCCGATAGCAAGAAGTGCAATGAGGTAATGGCCATGATGATGCAGCTCAACAATATACGCAAGGAAATAGCTCAAGCCATTGGAGCGAAGGTCGTAGATGGACATATACGCATCCGATAGTGCATGATGAGGAAAGTAAAGGCGTAAACTCGTAGATGGAGTTTACGCCTTTATTATTACGTCCGTTGTAATCTTCCCTGACAAGGTGTATACAGGATGTTACCATTCATTGCTTGAAGGCAAGTGTGCCGACAATATCCATCAGCCCATTGCAGTCCATGCCGCCTGAGTAAAGGCTATTTCTTCTTTGGTGCCTCTACTACTTCTATCTCGACATCAATGACACCAGACCTTATCATCTCAAGTTGTTGCGCCGCAGCGTACGAGAGGTCTATGACAAATCTTTTTGACCATGGACCTCTATCAGTCACCTTGACAATGACAGATTTGCCGTTCTTCTTGCTTGTCACCTTGAGCATAGTGCCAAATGGCAGAGTGCGATGTGCACAAGTCAACCCATTCTTGTCGTATATGCCTCCATCGCTCGTGTGTCTACCATGCAGTTTGTTGGAGTAGTACGTAGCCTTGCCATCAAACGTGTTGCCGACTTTTGCTTCCTGTGCCATCATGCCCGTGGCAAATGCGAGGCATAAGATTGTGATAATAGTCTTTATAGTTTTGTACATGTTAGTAGGTATATTAAAGAGTTATAATCAATTAACTAATCTGCAAAGTAACATATAATCGTCAAATAATCACATACAGCATGATGAAATTTTGATAAAATGCAAAAAAATAGCTTGTAATGCTTGTGTATGTCGTAAAAAAGCCATACCT
>JAZLKQ010000103.1:0-5759 GCA_045597745.1 Bacteroidaceae bacterium
CAACTGCAAGGTCAAGGTCATACACACACAGGTACAAGGTACAAACTCAAGTGTGTTCGAGACTCTTGAGACCGCCATCAACGAGTTCATGAACAATAGAGCATGGACCGATCTGCAGTTTGCGAAGGAAGAGAGGATAGACTGTACACTTAATATCACCATCAAGCAGTACAAGGAGGCAGAGAACAGTTTTATTGGCGAACTACTCTTTCAGTCCAGTCGACCAGTATACAACTCTGCATACAACTCCATCGTATTCAGCATGAAAGACGCCGCTTTCGACTTTACATACAAGGAGTACGATCCGTTGGAGTTCAATATCAACAATATGGACAACAACCTCACGGCCATGCTTGCTTACTATGCCTATCTTATTATCGGCATGGACCTCGACACCATGTCGCCACTTGGCGGTACAGATGTTCTTCATGTTGTAGAGAGCATTGTCAACAATGCACAGACTATGGGAGAGACTGGTTGGAAAGCGTTTGATGACAGCAAGAACAGACATGCTATCATCAATGACTACATGGAGTCATCCATGGAACCACTTCGCCAGCTGCAGTACAAGTACCATAGACTCGGGCTCGACGAGATGGCAAACAACGTGGATCGAGGGCGCACCGCTGTCACGGAGGCCATAGAGATGCTCAAGGAAGCTCATTCCAACAAGCCTCTAAGTCAACTTCCTCAGATATTTACCGACTTTAAGCGCGACGAGATCGTAAATATATACAACGGGCACGGCACCGACAAGGAGAAGAACGAAGTATACGACATCCTGTCGGACATCAACGCTTCTCAGAACACAGAGTGGAACAAGATAAAGAAATAACATAGAGACGACAACAACCGATGATAAGGTCTTTACATATAGAAAACTACGCACTGATAGACAGCCTCGACATCTCGTTCGAAGAGGGATTTTCCGTCATCACAGGTGAGACGGGAGCAGGTAAGTCCATCATGCTGGGCGCTATCAACCTCCTATTGGGGCAAAGAGCAGACTCCAAGTCTATAAAGAATGGGGCTAATCGTTGTGTCATCGAAGCATCATTCGACGTTGCGCAATATGCAATGGACAAGTTCTTCGAGGCTAATGACCTTGACTTCGATGGTAGCGAGTGTATCATCAGGAGGGAACTTACATCGGCAGGTAAGTCACGCGCATTTATCAATGATACACCCGTAGCGTTGGCTGTACTCAAAGAGATCGGCGAACAGTTGATAGACATACATTCGCAGCATCAGAATCTATTGATTAATAAGGAAGACTTCCAGATCAATGTGCTGGACATCATTGCAAATGACGCCTCAGCTTTAGAGAAGTATCAACAGACATATACCAAGTACAGGAGCGTATGCAAACAACTGCAAGACGCACTCGACGCATCACAACGCAACAGGGATGACGAGGATTACATACGCTTCCAATATACCCAACTCGAGGACGCCAACCTACAGGAAGGCGAGCAGCAACAACTGGAAGAAGAGTCTGAGATATTAAGTCATGCGGAAGACATCAAGCAGGGACTGTATGGTTCGCTGGGCAATATAAGCAATGACAGCAACGATACGGACACACTGCAAAGTATCAGACAGAGCATATCCTATCTACAGGACATCGCAAGTGTATTTCCAGGAGCAGAGAGCATCATCGAGCGATTGGAGAGCTGCCACATAGAGCTCAAGGACATTGCAGAGGAACTTGAATCGGAGGCTGACTCCATTGAGTTCAATCCAAGACGACTCGAAGAAGTCAACGACAGACTCAACACGATATACTCCCTACAACAGAAGCATCATGTCGATACAGTAGAGGAACTCATTGGCATCCAAGAGGAACTTGACCGCAAGCTATCACTTATCGACAACAGCGACGAACTGTTAGAAGACCTACGCAAAGCTAAAGATGCCGTATATGCCCAACTCATCTCGCAAGGTCAAGCACTTACAAAAGCAAGGTGCAAGGCGGCGAAGACGATGGAGAAACAGATGGTCGAAAGACTGTTGCCTTTAGGAATGCCAAACGTGAGATTTGCCGTCGATATAGTCGAAAAGAGCAGTCCAGACATACTCGGTATGGACAAGGTTGCATTCCTGTTCTCCGCTAACAAGAACGGCACACTACAGAATGTTGCACAGGTAGCGTCAGGTGGTGAGATCGCACGAGTAATGCTCTCACTCAAGGCTATCATCGCTTCATCAACCAATCTGCCGACCATCATCTTTGATGAGATAGACACTGGAGTATCAGGCAGCATAGCGGAGAAGATGGCACGTATCATGAAGGAGATGAGCGATGGAGGAAGGCAAGTCATAAGCATAACGCACCTCCCTCAGATTGCCGCCCTCGGCAAGGAGCACTACAAAGTATACAAGGAGGATGGCAAAGACTCCACTTCATCACATATCATCCAGCTCTCGTCAGAGCAACGAGTAGAGGAGATTGCACACATGCTGAGCGGAGAGACGCTTACAGACGCCGCCATAAGCAACGCCAAAGCACTGCTCGGTATGGGATAAGTCACTACACATTATATATATAATAACAGCAAGAATAATACAACTAAATAACTCAACAACTAAACAACAACGCTCTAATCTCACCCATACTCCCCTAAAACTCTATCACAACTTCCCTTCTTGGGAGGGGTTGGGGGAGGTTTCTCTCCTCCTTGGGAGGAAGATGTGGCGGGGGAGAGGAGCTCGATCCAACGATGAAAAGAACTATCATATCAATATTGACCTTGCTTTGCATCACAGTCAATGCACTTGCACAAGGTACTAAGGCGCCAGGATGGGCAAGCAAAGTCCAGAAGTCCATTGTGTCTGTACTTGCATACGACAAAGACAAGAATCTGCTTCATTCAGGTACTGGCATATACATATCAGACAAGGGAGAAGCCATCGCCGACTATGCCATAATGCGCGATGCATACAGTGCTGTGGTAGTAGATGCAGCAGGCAACAAGAGCAACGTGACACGCATACTTGGTGCCGATGATACGTACGCACTCGTAAAGTTTCAGGTCGACACAAAGAAAGTTGTAGCAGCAACAAGAGCTTCATCTGCCGCTACCAAAGGTACATCCATATTCTCATTCCTATATTCCAAAGAGAAGAATGGAGACTTTGTAGCTGCCGCTGTCAACGATACGACAATGCTATGGGGAAAGCATCCTTACTACGGTCTTGCATCGGACATAGACAGCAAGTACATAGGTGCACCAGTATTCAATTCTAACGGTGAATTGCTTGGTACAATGCAGACACCAACAGGCGGCAAAGGTTATGTATTAGGCATCAACTTCATTGACGAATTGACCATAAAGGCCATATCTTCAAGGTCTGCCAACATTTCCCTCAACAACATCCATATACCTAAGGGACTTCCAGACAGCCAGGAAGAGAGCCTCGTATATCTGTACTTCAAGTCTCAAAACACAGGCAATGACGAGTACATAGATCTGCTCAATCTCTTTGTAAGCACCTATCCACAATGTGCAGAGGGATATTACCGTAGAGCCACACCACTCATCGACGTGCTACGATTTGACGATGCTGAGAGCGACCTTCAGACATATCTCAAGCTTGCAGCAGACAAGGGACAGGCCAATGCCAATGTGGCTCAGACTTTATACAACAAACTCTTGTATCAGCCAGAACCTGCATACGACAAGTGGACATACGATGCTGCTCTCGGATATGTCGACAAGGCGATAGGCGTCGAAAATAAGATTGACTATCGTGTATTGAAGACTCAGATACTGCTAAACAACAAACAGTATGATGAGGCAATAGCAATATTTGACGCCATCAACAACAGCAGCGAGCGCAATCCTGGAACTCTCTATGCGGCAAGTATCGCACATGAACGCAAGGGTGACAGCCTAAGCGTACAGATAGAACTGATGGACAGCGCCATCGCGATGATGGGTGATTCGCTTACTATCGAAGCTTCCAACTATATATTACGACGTGGCAAACTCCTCTCGGAAGCCAGTCGCAACAGAGAAGCCGTCAGAGACTACAACACTTATTATGAGCTCATGGGGGGTAGAGTCAGCCATGTATTCTACTACGACCGTGAGCAACTTGAAGTCAAGTCGCGCATGTATCAGCAGGCACTTGATGACATCGACAAGGCTATAGCGCAAGCACCACGAGAGCCACTCTACATCTTGGAGAAGGCATCGCTCAAGTTGCGTATCAATGACATCGACGGATGTATAGAGGCTGCCAACCAGTGCATCGCATTAGATCCAGAGATAGGTGACGCTTATCGTATGCTTGGATATGCACAGATACAAAAGGGTGACAAAGTCAATGCAAAGAAGAATCTCGAGCACGCCATCAGCCTTGGAGACGACAACGCCAAGGATGTGATGGACAAATACTTGAAGTAGATTATGAGCAACAAAAAGACAACAAAGATCATTACCGACGTGACAGATCAGCTGTCACAACCTGAAACATACAAGAAGCTCTTTCATCATCACCGTGAAGGCAACCCTCTCCCATCGGGGGTAGTACTTAGCGAGATGATGGACCTGGCACGATCGATCATCTTTCCAGGATACTACGGCAACTCCCATGTCAACGAGAGCACGATGAAGTATCATGTAGGCGTCAACGTAGAGAAGTTGTTTAATCTCCTTGTACTCGAGATACAGGCAGGTCTCGCATTTTCGTTCAGCGATGATGATACATTGGATTTCTTCATAGACAACGACTCATCGTTTTCTGAGAAAAATCGCCTCCGTGCTGAAGACATAGCAGGCAGATTCGTCAGTCGCCTGCCTGAGATACGCCGCATACTTGCCACCGATGTCATTGCAGCGTACAATGGAGACCCAGCCGCCAAAGGCTATGGTGAGATCATAAGCTGCTATCCAGTCATCAAGGCGCTCACTAACTATCGAGTTGCACATGAGCTTCTCCTGCTCGACGTGCCACTCATACCACGCATACTAACAGAGATGGCTCACTCCGAGACGGGCATAGACATACACCCAGGTGCACAGATTGGCGAATACTTCACGATAGACCATGGCACAGGCGTAGTCATAGGCGAGACATGTGTCATCGGCAAGGGAGTCAAGCTCTATCAGGGAGTCACGCTCGGCGCAAAGAGCTTTCCTCTCGACGAAGACGGCAATCCTATCAAGGGCATACCAAGACATCCTATACTCGAAGACGACGTCGTGGTATACTCCAACGCAACCATACTCGGACGCATCACCATAGGCAAGGGCGCAGTCATCGGAGGCAATATCTGGGTGACAGAAGACGTACCTCCTGGTGGCAAGATGGTGCAGAAGAGATAATGACAACAGTCCAACTAACATTACACAAGAGATAAAGCAACATACACCTTTATTATATTAAATGGAAAAAGAAACAAAACTCATAGCCAAGACATTCCAAGGATTGGAAGAGATTCTTGCGAAGGAGCTTATCAACTTAGGCGCAAACGACGTTGAGATCGGGCGTCGAATGGTGTCCTTTACAGGTGACAAAGAGATGATGTACAGAGCGAACTTCTGCCTTCGCACTGCCGTCAAAGTGCTCAAACCAATTAAGGAGTTCAAGGCCACAGATGCAGACGACGTATACGAGGTAGTACGCAAGATGGACTGGTCACAGTACATGGACAACAACAATACGTTCCTTGTAGACTCGGTAGTCTTCTCGGAGAGTTTCCGCCACTCCAAGTTCGTAGCTTATCGAGTGAAGGATGCTATCGCTGACTACTT
>JAZLKQ010000104.1:0-1925 GCA_045597745.1 Bacteroidaceae bacterium
CCATAGCCGAATGGGAAGAGAGGTGCCTCTGTCATAAATCTGTATGTACGTCCCCGCATCGAGTACTCGAGGAAGTCAGGCAACTGATCGGTATTCTTATAGAATGTCACAGGTAGTTTGCCCGATGGGTTATAGTCGCCAAAGAGTACATCAGCCAATGCTACACCGCCTTGTTCACCACCATACCATGCCTGTATGATGGCATCGCAGTTGATAGTCTCAGGCAGCATTGCCATGGCAGAACCTGAGCAGTTGACAAACACCACTCGCTTGCCCATGTCATGCAGAGCCTTCATCATGTTGCGCTGTACTGCTGGCAACTCAATGCTTGTACGGTCGCCGCCCCTGAATCCCTCTGCATCTACCTTCATCTCCTCACCTTCGAGTCGAGGCGATATGCCACCTACAAATACCACGACATCTGCATCACTTGCCTGAGCAAGTATGCCTTCTGTCGATAATGTTGTCTTGCCGGTAACGTCAAAATGCAGCATCGCCACACCCATACGCTGCTTGTAGTCAAGCTGTACCTTGACCTGTTGGCCAGCCTTGAGACTGATGGTCTTGTTCTTGTGCATGGCAGGTTCTTCATAGTGCCAGCACTTGATGACAGTGTCGCCATCGACTATCAGACGCATGGCATCGTCAGCATCTACACGGAAGGTGACTTCCTCGTCTTTGTCTGCACAAAGTATGCCTTCGTAAGTTGCAGAGAAATGTTCGAGAGGAACACCAGGTGCAAATACCGTTGCACCACCATTGTTGAGAACGATAGGCGAAGTGTGCATCATCGTCGCTATAGGTGCCCCTTCGAGATTGTCGCCTGCATAGTATGTTGCCTTCATGCCCTTTGTACCATCTGGCTGTACGAACTTGCCAAACTGACTTTCGGTTGCTGTGTTTGCCGTATGTCCGCATCCACCGACATACTTGACATCAGCACACTTGCTACGTATACCGTCGAGTATGGTGACGGTGTACTTAGGGAAACCATTGTAATTGCCCCACAGCATGGTAGAGTCGTTAGCATTAGGGCCCATCACCACAACCTTCTGGCCAGACTTGGCAAGAGGCAGTACGCCTCCCTTGTTCTGCAAGAGTACGATACTCTCACGAGCCATCTTGAGCGCAAGCTGACGATGCTCGTCACATCCCACAACGCTCTCTGGTATCTTAGTCCACTCTACAAGTTCGTCCGGGTCAAGGTCGCCAAGGCGAATACGAGCCACAATCAGTCGTTTGAGACTGGTATCTATCTCTTCCTCTGTCACTTGACCTGCCCGTACAGCCTCAGGCAATGAAGCATAATGTGGACCGCACTCCACATCCGTACCAGCACGTACAGCCATGGCAGACGCCGCCTGCTCATCAGCCACCACTTCGTGAGCACCAGCCTTGAAGAAGTCGCTGATCGCCCAGCAGTCGCTTGTCACCATGCCCTTAAATCCCAGTTCCTCACGCAGTATCTGATGCAGGTATCTATTGTTGCCACAGCATGGCTCACCGTCCATACTCTGGTAGGCACACATCACTTCCTCCACATTTGCCTCCTGTATCAGAGCCTTGAATGCTGGCAGATATGTCTCCCAGAGATCACGCTCCGGAAGGTTGACTATATCAAATGAATGCCTGTTCCACTCTGGTCCCGAATGTACGGCAAAGTGCTTGGCACAAGCCAATGACTTGCGATACTTAGCGTCGTCAGGCCCCTGCAGACCTCTTACCACTGCCACTCCCATGCGTGACGTAAGGTATGGATCCTCACCGTATGTCTCCTGACCACGTCCCCATCTTGGGTCACGAAATATATTGATGTTGGGTGTCCAGAATGACAATCCTTGATACTGCTTCACCCTTCCACTGCGCTTTGCCGCCTGAGCCTTTGCTCTGCCTTCATCGCTCACCGCCGTATACACGTCCTGTAG
>JAZLKQ010000105.1:0-4268 GCA_045597745.1 Bacteroidaceae bacterium
TTTGGCGACGTAGAAGAAGTCAAGGCTGCAATAAGCGAGGCAAAACCTACCGGCAAACTCATACTCATCAAGGGTTCCAACAGCACTCGTCTCGTACAGACCGTAGACTTGCTGTAGGCTGTAGGTCAAGTCGTTACTGCACTGGCATCATACCTGATATTCGACGATATATCATAGTACTATATGAGGGCGTCCGCACGTTATATATACATACGTACGGACGCCCTCGTTTCGTCATACGGTCGACGAACGCTCAACATACGTATGACGGAGCCTCAACATACGTATGACGAAGCCTCAACATACGTATGACGAGGCGTTAACAAGCGTATGTTGCAAATGCGTCTTTCTTTCGATGCCCATTTTTTTACCTTTCGACAATAGGCTTTTATCAGCATTTTACGCTATCTTTGCAAGCACAATAATTAATCTGTCAACTTATCTAACAACCCAAGAAAGATGAAACGCTTAATGCTATTGCTGGCGATAATCGTCAGCTGTTGTTCGTTAGTCAACGCTCAAGAGAAATTCATGTCTGGAGGCATACAACGCACGATGGTCGTCTATGCACCCGCCAACCTCCCTGCCAACCGTCCTTTGCTCATCTCGCTACATGGCCACAGCCAGGATGCCAACTACCAGAGCAGCCAGGCCAACTATCAGGCTGTTGCCGACACGGCGAAGTTTGTCGTGGTATATGCTGACGGCATCGACAGGTCCTGGGACCTGTACGGTGACAAGGACATCAACTTCATACTCGACATCATCGGCGAGATGAAGAAGAGGTACAATATCAACACCAACCGTGTATATCTCAGCGGATTCTCCATGGGCGGCATGATGACATACTATGCGGCAACCAAGATTGCAGACAAGATCGCGGCATTTGCCCCTGTCAGCGGATACAACATGGGAGGACCAAATGCGGTAAGTTCCCGACCTATACCTCTGCTCCATGTGCATGGTACGGGCGATGATGTATGTGCCTACTCTCCTGTGCAGTCACATATAGACGCATGGGTGAAGCGCAACGGATGCAACACCACTCCACAGGTACTCAACCCCTACCCTGTTGGTTCCAACTCTACGGCTACCATGTACAGATACCGTGACGGTCTCAACGGCGTAGAGGTGGCACACCTCAAACTGCCTGGCAAGGGACACTGGCACAGCAATGACCCAGCATTTGCCATGACTAATGTCGAGGTATGGAACTTCTGCCAGCGTTACTCTCTCGTCGGCGGACCGGAGCGCCAATCACTTGTGCCTGAGTCCGGATGCTTTGATATGGACAAGGACAAGCACAATGAGTTTGTCATGACATTTGACAAAGCTGTAGACTGCAGCAAGGTCAAGGCTACACTTACCTATACTACCAACGTCATCACACTCGACCTCAAGGAGACTGGAGAGAGCATGAAGCTCACATTCACTATACCTGCAGGCGCTGTCATGCCCAACGGCACTTACACGCTGAAGGTCGACAATATCGAGAGTACTGACGGAGGCAAGGGCAGCGCAGTCACTGCTGAATACAAGTACGGCATAGAGGAAGTGGGCGAAACTCTCAATATTGACACCATACTCGTGCAGGACTGGTATTCGCAGAAAGATCTCATCAGCGAGGGCATACCTGTAGGATGGAACCGTGTCAACAGTCGCAGCGACGGGTCTAAGGACGAGAAGACGTCTGGCATGGCTAATACCGACGGTGCACGCATGAAGTACTTTGCAGAGGGTGGAGACTTCAAGGCGGGATTCTACCTCTCGGCAAGAGACTACGACAGAGTGGACTTCACGTATGGAGACAACTCCAGCTATCTCATGACACTGCGCAAGAAGAGATATATCGTGTCTTTCAACTCAATATACTGGAACACAAACGCAAGGACTGACAAGAACACATTTACCATGTCTATCATCAACCGCACCAACCAGGAGGTGCTGTACAGCGAGACTCTCACGCCAGCAGGTTGTCTCAACGAAGTCAGCGACATCAAGGTATCTGGCAGCAAGCATCATGAGATAGAGGTCGACATACCGACTAACGCCCGATGTCTGTTGCAGTTCTCCATGACTTCTGGCTGGAACGGCATCATCCTCAGCGAGCCAACCATCACCACATGCCCAAGCAACGCCGACAGGTACAAGGGAGGTTTCCTCCGCACTCTGGCTTCCGCAAAGACTCTTGAGCAGAGGCTTAAGGACAAGGGACATGAGTCTGCACAGCTCGCGACACTTCAGCAGGCGATTGCACAGTATGACACATTTGCCTCTATCTCACCTAAGGAGTATGAGGACGCAACGTCAGCACTCGCTAAGGCTATGGAGCCACTCATACCTGTAGGCATACAGGCACCTTACGACGACATGAGGTCTAATGCCAACGGAGCCATCTATGACTTGCAGGGACGCCGTCTCAACGCCATCACTCATCACGGCATATATATAGTAGATGGCAAGAAGGTGGTCAAGTGACAACTGCCCCACACATCTCCCTCTGGCGGTCTGCATAGCTATGTATAAGCTTTTGCCACATCGCCGAGGTCACAATAAAGCAATGCCGCCTACTCCATGCGAGCAAGCGGCATTGACTTTGTATATATGTGCAATTAGAGTACCTTCTTGAAGCGCTCGACGAAGGCGTCCGCATCAGCCTTTGTGATACAGAGTGGAGGGAGAAGGCGGATAACGTTTGTACCAGAGCATCCTGTGAAGCAATGCTGCTCCTTGATGAGACGTGTACGAGGTTCCTTGTATGGTATATCGAGTTCGATACCAATCATAAGTCCCTTACCACGTACATCTACTACGTGAGGCAGTGATTCGCTCTTGAGTCTGTTGATAAGGTATTCACCAACCTCTGCTGCGTTTTCTACCATCTTCTCGTTCTCTATGATGTCAAGCACGGCGATAGCACCTGCACAAGCGAGGTGATTGCCACCGAACGTAGTACCAAGCTGTCCATAGACAGGTTCGAACTTAGGTGAGATAAGCACGCCACCCATAGGGAAACCATTGCAGATGCCCTTTGCCACTGTAATCATGTCTGGCTGGACACCAAGATACTGATGCGCAAAGAACTTGCCTGAACGGCCATATCCACACTGTATCTCGTCGCAGATGAGTACTGTATTGTGCTCTTCACAAAGCGCACGGAGTCCCTTGAGGAAGTCTTCCTCCACAAGGCGGATACCGCCCACACCCTGTATGCACTCTATGATGACAGCACATACGTCGTCCTTCTCTATCTCTGCCTTCCATGCGTCGAGGTCGTTGAGTGGGAGGTATGTCACATGTCCATTGGCATTGATTGGAGCGATGATCTTAGGGTTGTTGGTTGCCTCTACAGCAAGTGACGTACGGCCATGGAAAGCCTTCTCGATAGAGAGTATGCGGGTGCGTCCGTTGTAGAAAGAGGCGAGCTTGAGGGCATTCTCATTAGCCTCTGCTCCTGAATTGATGAGGAAAAGCTGATAATCTTCGTAGCCACAAGCCTTGCCGAGACGACGGGCAAACTCCTTCTGAAGTGGGTTCTGCACTGAGTTGGAGTAGAACCCAAGCTTAGCGACCTGACTTGAAATTGCCTCCACATAGTGTGGATGCGCATGACCAACAGAGATGACAGCATGACCACCATAAAGGTCGAGGTATTCCTGACCCTTGTCATCCCATACCTTACAGCCCTGACCCTTGTCTATGGCTATATCAAATAATGGATATACATCAAATAGATTCATATTATTCCCCCAATCCCACATAGGGATGCCATCTGGTCTGGGGGCGATGGCTTACGGCTCACTACCCTATTGCAGCAGGGGCGTTGTACAATAACGCAAAAGAGCCTGATGAAAGATTCTGTCCCCGAACACACACTTCCGAGATTATAGCGGAAGGCTGCTCACCTCGGGGTTAGAGAGCAACCATTAGAATGCTGAAGCCTTGAGGCAAAGTCCTGCACGCTCATCTATGCCAAACATGATATTCATGTTCTGCACTGCCTGACCTACAGCGCCCTTGAGGAGATTGTCTATCATGCTTGTGATGACTATCTTGCGTCCGAACACCTCTACATGCACAAGCCCCTTGTTGGTGTTGACAATCTGCTTGAGGTCAAGCGCCTTGTCTGAGTAGTGAGTAAAGGCGGCATCTGCATAGAAGTCCTTATACAACTGGACAACAGACGCCGCATCAGGAGCCTCATCGAGAGTAACAACCTCTGTACAGAAAATGCCTCGAGTGAAGACACCACGATATGGAATGAAGTC
>JAZLKQ010000106.1:0-3995 GCA_045597745.1 Bacteroidaceae bacterium
CTCATCAACGACAATCCTATCACAGACGTACAGATTCTGCCAAGCAACAACGACAAGGCGTTGCTCTCTACCATAAGAAACGGCATCATAGAGTTCACATTCTCCACAAAGTCGTTTAGACATTACATGTCTGACATAGTAACGGCAAAGACTATATCTGCGCTGATGTACGACCAGACAAAAGGATTGCTGTGGTATGCCGAATATCCTCATGGCATATCACTATACAACGAGAGTTCCCCTTCACCAAGTCTTACCGTCAACATACCAGGCAATCAACAGTCACTCCTGCCTGGCACCGTGACAAGCATCTGCGAAGACAATGATGGCGACATCTGGTATACCACTACTCATGGTGTGAGTAGGCGCTCCATATCTGACGGCAAGTGGACTCATTATCTAACGGACAGCAGCTACGTATTTCTGTCATCATGCCCGTTGACTGATGGCAAAGTGATTGTAGGCGGACTATATACAGGTGCATACATCATAGACAAGCACTCTGGCAATGTATCTGACATCAACTCACTTACTACCGATGGACATCGCATTGGCAGACTCATCCGTAGCATGTGCAAGGATCACAATGGCAATGTATGGATAGGTGGTGCAAAGGGACTCTACAGATACCGTCCTGCGGACAATAGCATGAAGGTATACGCTAAGTACAGCGGCATCATAGCCCTCAGGGAGTACGACAAGACTCATATATGGGTGGTCATGCCTGACAAGGTCGCTCTGCCCGACGTCAACTCAGCCATTGGTAAGTATATCACCTTGCCTGCAGAGTGCAATACCATAAGCAGCATACTCACCTCACGTCGTGGCGATACATATATAGGTACAGCGATAAGCGGATTGTTTGTCAAGCAACATGGTACAGACACTTTCGTGCAGTACAAGGCAGACAACAGTTCGTTGCTCTCAAGCTCTATACTTGCCATGACCGAAGACACAGAGGGCAATATAGTGATGAGCACAACCAAGGGACTCAGCCGATATTATCCAGTGAGCAAGACATTCTTCAGCTGGAACCCATCGCAAGGCATGTCACGCTGCACATTTTACGACAATAGCGTACTGCTTACGTCAAGGCGCACACTCTGCTTCGGAGGCAATGCGGGAAGTGTAGAGTTTGCCGACAGCATACGTCTGCCACGCAACAGAGAGTCTCGTATCGTCATAACAAGATTTGCAGTCAATGGGCACAACCGCGTCACACCGACCGATGCCAGTCATATCACGCTCGACTCTGACGAAGGCAACATCAGCATCACCGTCAGCAGCCTCAGCTACTGCAATCCATACGAGTATCTATACACATGGAACATCGATGGAGTGCAAGGCAACCAGTCACCTACCCCCGAACGTACCGTCAGATACAGCCTGTCACCCGGCACTTATCAACTAACGATAAAGAGCTACAACTCGCACGACTATTCCCTCGCTGACCAACATCATATCACTATAGTAATACGCTATCCATGGTGGTGGACATGGCAGGCACGATGTGTATATATCGCACTCGTCATCATCTTGCTACTGTACGGACACAAGATGATACGTCAGATGAAACTCCAGAAGAAGACTGGCGAAGAGATAGACCTGTATATGCAGTTGTCTGGCATAACACAAGAGGATAACTACCATAGTCAGGCGAATGACAATGCTTCACAGTCGGACGCCAAATTTATGGCAATAGTAAGCAAAGAAGTGTTCAGCCGACTGGGAGATACAGACTTCACCGTAGATACACTCTGCAGCGTAGTATGCATGAGCCGTACAAGCCTCTACACAAAGCTCAAGGGCATCACAGGATATACACCGTCAGACTTCATACGCAAGTGCAGACTTGAGAGAGCGAAGCAACTGCTCGCCACCACACAACACTCAGTCACGGAGATAGCAGAAAAATGCGGATTTAGCGATGCCAAGTACTTCCGTACGGTATTTCACAAGCATATAGGCACAAGCCCTACTGAGTACCGCAAGACCCACTGCCCAGACTCATAGTCTGATACAATACACAACTCAATACAACTCACACACACACTACAATATGATAGATATGTTTTTCACCTTCACCAAGATAGGCACCCTCACACTCGGAGGCGGCTATGCCATGGTGCCAGTCATGGAGAAGGAGATAGTCAAGAAGAAGAAGTGGTTGGACAAAGAAGAGTTTATGGACATACTCGTCGTATCTCAGGCCACACCTGGACTCTTCGCCATCGACATGGCAAGCCACATCGGATACAAACTACGTGGCGTATGGGGAGGTATAGTAGGTGCGCTCGGCATAGCCGTGCCAAGCATCATCATCATACTGCTCATAGCAATGTTCTTCCATGAGTTTAAGGACAACATCTATATCGAAAAGATATTCATGGGCATACGACCAGCCGTCGTGGCACTCATAGCCGCACCATGCTTCAGTATGGCAAAGACAGCCAAGATCAACAAGTACAACCTCTGGATACCAGTAGTATCGGCATTGCTCATCACAGCCTTCGACGTTTCACCCGTATGGATAATACTCGCTGCAGGCGTTGGAGGATTCGTATGGGGCATAATGAAGAAGAAAAAGAATACTCGGAATAAAGGCCGAGGCTAAAAAGCACCAGTACAGTATCGTACTGCTGAAAGAAATCGTCCAGTATCGTACTGCTGAAAGAAATCGTCAAGAAATTAATCAGAAATTATTAACAATTCATTTATATATCCTCAGGCTCCCCTCGCCCTATGGTATTTCTACAACTATTCATAGTATTCTCGAAGATAGGCATATTCAACTTTGGAGGCGGTTACGCCATGCTCTCACTCATACAAAACGAAGTGGTGGAGAAGAATCATTGGCTCACGTCAGCAGAGTTCACCGACATCGTGGCAATAAGCCAGATGACACCAGGACCTATCGGCATCAACTGTGCCACATATACAGGCTACACAGCAGTCATCAACGCCGGCTACCCCACATGGGCAGCCATACTGGGCGGAGTACTCGCATCGCTAAGCGTCATCTGGTTGCCATTCATACTGATGATAAGCATCAGCAAAGTACTCCTCAAGTACAGCAAGTCCAACGCCGTCACAGGCATATTCTCCATACTGCGTCCAGCCATCGTCGGACTCATAGCAGCAGCATCCATACTGCTCATGTCAGAAGACAACTTCGGCAATCCTTCCACAAGCCCATTCACGTTCATCACCAGCATCATCATATTCCTCTCCGCATTTGTCGGCACACGACTATACAAGATACACCCTATACTTATGATACTGCTCTGCGGTCTTGCAGGACTGCTGATATATTGATCATTTGGAGCAAACTTGGAAATGCATCACACAACCGCATTGTAACAAGCGGTCGATGAAGCCTGTATCATACGAATGATAACATCACATCGTACTATTGACAATATAAAATATAGTAGATTGCGGCTAAGGGTTGTGTGATTAGTTACAAGAAAAAGCATATACATTATGCAAATACATCCTTCACATCTTACGCACCATAGTGACGACTTGCCTTTCAACAAGAAGGGTGTGAAAGATATGAAGGACAGAAATGGATATGCGTGTGCGGTATGCTACATCTGCCCCGACTCGATGAGCAATATACATCTCTCGGTGAGCCGGTCGTCGACTTCCGGGTCATACTCTTTCTTGAGGCTTGCGCCGAATATGGATGCGAAGGCATTGTAGAATCCTGCCTTAAATCCTCCCATGTATGTCTTGATGAGCTGATAGCTGGTCTGGTCGCACTGGCGGTCTATCAGTTTGATGAGGAGCTTACCCTGAGAGAAGGTAAGCTTCTTGAGCTTTGGCTTAAACGACGCCATCAGTTCCTTCTCCTGTTGCTTCATGTATGCGTCCTTCTCCTTCTTGGTGGAGAGTGAGTCCATGTGGGCGACAGTCTTCTTGATGGTGCGCTGTATGTCTACCGCTATAGGGTAGACAATCTTGATGTTGTTGGCTATCTTGTAGTATTTCTT
>JAZLKQ010000107.1:0-2200 GCA_045597745.1 Bacteroidaceae bacterium
ATGGTTTATGAGTGTCATGCCAAATCTTGTCACAGGAGTATGGGTTGGTGGAGAAGAGAGAGGCATTCACTTTGATAGCATGAACATTGGTCAGGCATCCAATGTCGCAATACCTATCTTCGGACGCTTCCTTCTCAAGGCATACGATGATCCTAAGATTACAAGCATCACACCAGAAGATGAATTTGAGCATCCTGATGTATTCCGATATTCACTCGATTGTTCAGACAAGAATGTCAATGCAGACGAAGGATATGTAAGTGACGTGGAAGATATGCCTACGGATGCAAACGACGAACCATCAATTTTCGACTTCTAGGACATATGGGGGCTTGATAACGCCGACACACAATGAACGATAAATCTTCGGACATATCTATTCTCGATGGCTTGAAATCGTGGAAAATAGTGCTTCCTATCACAATAGGGTTAGGAGCTACGGGATGGCTGTTCATGCGTGAATATGAGCCAGGGACATTTAGTGATGTACGTTTTGGGTTCTGGACAATAGTGTGGCTTCTGATGTCGTATGGGATGATGGCCATTCGCGATTTGGGTTATATGATCAGAATCCGGATACTAAGTGACTATGACCTTAATTGGCGACAGGCGTGCAGAGTTATAATGCTGTGGGAATTTGCATCGGCAGTCACTCCATCAGCAGTTGGAGGAACGAGTGTAGCCGTATTCTTTGTAAATCGCGAAGGCATAAACATAGGACGTAGCACGGGCATTGTTATGGTTACGTCGTTTCTTGACGAGCTGTTTTTTGCACTTGTCTTCCCTATAGCCATTTTATTGATAGGATACACCAACGTATTTGGCACAGACACAGAGACAGTTTCAAATTTCGTATATTTCGCATGGACTGGCTACTGTCTGAAGGTAGCATACATTCTACTGCTCAGCTATGGTTTTTTCATCAATCCTCAAGGACTGAAGCGATTGCTTCAAATGATTTTCAAGCTGCCACTTCTGAAACGATGGCAATCAAGAATAGACAAGGTTGGAGATGACATGATTAGCACGTCAGTCTATTTCCGTATGTGGTCATTCAAGAAGTGGCTAAAAGCATTTGGAGCGACATGTGCATCATGGATTGCCCGTTACTGGGTGGTCAATACGCTTATAATAGCATTCCTTGGTATCAGATATCTAGGTATAGAACAACACTTCATTGTCTTCGGCAAGCAGCTTGCCATGTGGATAATGATGTTAGTAATGCCTACACCTGGAGGCAGTGGTTTTGCTGAATATGTCTTCAAAGAGTTCTTGTCAGGATTATTACCGATAGGCACAGGTGTAGCGCTCGCCCTATGTTGGCGATTAGTAAGCTACTATCCATATCTGATAATAGGCGCAGTGATCTTACCTAAATGGATAAGACGAATACTGAAAAAAGGGAAATGACAGATTAAAACTTCAAGAGTTTATTTGTCGTTGTGTCTGGGAAGACGAATCTAGGCTTGAATTCCTTGGCTTCCTCGAGAGTCATCATTGCGTAGGCAATAATAATAACGACATCACCTACAGCTACCTGACGAGCAGCTGCTCCGTTAAGACATATCGTGCCAGTGCCACGGTCGCCTTTTATAACATAAGTCTCAAAACGAGAGCCATTGTTGTTGTTCACAACCTGAACCTTTTCGTTTTCAATAATGCCTGCAGCATCCATGAGATCTTCATCTATTGTAATGCTACCTACATAATTGAGATCACTCTCTGTCACATGGACATTGTGAAGTTTTGACTTTACTACTGTAACGAACATGTGTTTCTCCTCCCTCAATTAATATGCAATATTATCTATCAAGCGAACACGGTTTTCGATTGTACCGTCATAGCATGTGATACAGCCTTGCACCTGATCAGTATCGCTCCACTTCTGAAGTGGCTGAAGAGTGACAGCATCACATATAGAGTAATATTCCACTTCAAAGAGTGGTTCTTCATTCAACTTGTCAGTAACCCACTGCTCGAGCTCACGAGGCGACATGACGCCCTTAAGACGTTTAGACTCCTCGAGTACGGCATGAATCTTTGGTGCTACCTCGCGAGCCTCCTTAGTAAGGAGAGCATTACGACTAGAGATAGCCAGACCATCATCATAACGCTTAATAGGGCAGCCTACTATCTGTATGTCAAGTTGCTTGTCGGCTACGACCTTACGAATGATAGCCAACTGCTGGAAATCTTTCTC
>JAZLKQ010000108.1:0-2824 GCA_045597745.1 Bacteroidaceae bacterium
GCCAACCCAGGATGCGAGTGGCCAAAGAAATACAGGAATGTACTGTCCTGGCGAAACCGATAAGCGTTGTCCTGATAATTCGCAGGTGAATCGTTGTTGCCCAGCAAAAAGACCAATCCGTTGCCAACTTTTCGGCGAAGATTGTCCCTGCGTTTCCGATAAATTTCTTTATTAAACATTTTTTCGTTTTCACGTATGTTTCCGCAAAAGTAGTAAATAAATCCATAAAATGTCGAATAAAAAAGTTATTTTTGCGGCTCAAAACGAAATTGATATAAGGAACCCATAAAAACTCACCTAAAATGGAATTAGCATCAAAGTACAATCCTTCAGAAGTTGAAGGCAAATGGTACAAATATTGGGAAGACCATAAGCTATTCAGTAGCAAGCCAGATGGTCGTGAACCTTATACTATCGTCATCCCACCACCAAATGTGACAGGTGTACTTCACATGGGACACATGCTCAACAACACCATCCAGGACAT
This sequence comes from Bacteroidaceae bacterium, assembly GCA_045597745.1. GTDB lineage: Bacteria > Bacteroidota > Bacteroidia > Bacteroidales > Bacteroidaceae > Minthosoma. The sequence goes on from JAZLKQ010000108.1 coordinate 488, forward strand.
CCTTGTACGCAAAGCCCGTATGGACGGCAAGAATGCGTGCTGGGTACCAGGCACAGATCATGCAAGTATTGCGACAGAAGCCAAGGTCGTTGGTAAGCTCGCCAAGGAGGGGATCAAGAAGCGTGACCTCACTCGAGAGCAGTTTCTTGAGCACGCATGGGCATGGACAGAGGAGCACGGAGGCATCATCCTCAAGCAGCTTCGTCGCCTTGGTGCAAGCTGTGACTGGGACCGTACGGCATTCACTATGGACGACAAGCGTAGCGAGAGCGTGCTCAAGGTGTTCGTAGACCTATACGACAAGGGACTCATCTACCGTGGCCTTCGTATGGTCAACTGGGACCCAAAAGCTCAGACAGTACTTTCTGGAGAAGAGGTAATATATCGCGACGAGAAGTCAAAGCTCTATTACCTCAAGTATTATGTTGCTGATCAGGAGTCAGTCACACCAACAGGTGCCGATGGTGAAGTCCTGCACAAGGACAGCAAGGGCTATTATGCAGTAGTAGCCACTACACGTCCAGAGACCATCATGGGCGATACAGCCATGTGTATCAATCCTAAGGACCCAAAGAATCAGTGGCTCAAGGGGCACAAGGTCATCGTGCCGCTCGTAGGACGAGAGATACCAGTCATTGAGGACAGATATGTAGAGATAGAGTTTGGTACAGGTTGTCTCAAGGTGACACCGGCACACGATGCCAATGACTATATGCTTGGCAAGACTCATGGCCTCGAGACTATAGATATATTCAATCCTGACGGCACAATATCAGAAGCTGCAGGCATGTATGTAGGTCAGGACCGCTTTGATGTACGTAGCCAGATAGCACAGGACCTTGAGTCAGCAGGCCTGCTCGAACGTGTAGAAGACTATGACAACAAGGTAGGATATAGCGAGCGCAATCAGGACACAGCCGTAGAGCCACGCCTCTGCAAGCAGTGGTTCCTGTCTATGAAGCATTTTGCTGACATAGCTCTCCCTCCAGTACTCAATGGCGAGCTGAAGTTCTACCCTACAAAGTACGTCACTACCTACAAGAACTGGCTTGAGAATATACAGGACTGGTGTATAAGTCGTCAGCTGTGGTGGGGACATCGCATACCGGCATACTTCCTCCCTGCAGCAGAGGGTGAGGAAGAGCGCTATGTGGTAGCCCTGACAGAGGGAGAGGCACTCGCCAAGGCTCAGGCTATCGACCCATCAGTTACTGCCGACCAGCTTACACGTGACGAGGATGCGCTTGATACATGGTTCTCGTCATGGCTATGGCCAATATCACTCTTCGACGGAATCAACAATCCTGGCAATGAGGAGATCAACTACTACTACCCAACATGCGACCTCGTGACAGGTCCAGACATCATCTTCTTCTGGGTAGCACGTATGATAATGGCAGGATGCGAGTATCAGAAGCAGATACCATTCCGTAACGTATACTTCACTGGTATAGTACGAGACAAGCTCGGCAGAAAGATGTCCAAGTCACTTGGCAACTCGCCTGACCCATTGCTGCTTATCGACCAGTACGGCGCCGATGGAGTACGTATGGGTATGTTGCTCGCCGCACCTGCAGGCAATGACATACTCTTCGACGAGGCACTCTGCAAGCAGGGTATGGGCTTCTGCAACAAGATATGGAATGCCTTCCGCCTTGTACAGGGATGGGAGACAGCAGACATCGCACAGCCACAGAGCTCAAGGAGCGCGGTAGAGTGGTTTGACGCACAGATCAAGAAGTCATGCGCCGAGATAGAGGACCTTTACTCCAAGTACCGTCTGAGCGAAGCCCTTATGGCTGCATTCAAGCTCTTTACGGACGAATTCTCAGGCTGGTATCTCGAGATGATAAAGCCTGCATACCAGGCACCAATCGACAAGCAGACATACGCAGATACACTCAGATTCTTCGATATACTCATGAAGGTCATCCATCCGTTCATGCCATTCATCACAGAAGAGCTGTGGCAGCATATCTATGACCGTAAGCAGGGCGACAGCATCATGACCGAGTGTCTGCAGATGTCAGCGCCATCTGCAGACGAAGAGCGTCTCCTTGCAGACATAGAGGTAGTAAAGCAGATCGTCGCTGGTGTGCGTGCCGTGCGCAATCAGAAGAATATAGCGCCAAAGGAGGCTCTTACCCTCCAGGTGGTAGGTACAAACCCTGTAGCTGCTCTCGAAGGCATCATAATAAAGATGGCCAATCTCTCCGAGCTCTCAGCGGTAGAAGCAAAAGACGAGACTGCATCTGCATTTATGGTTGGTACGACAGAATATGCGGTACCACTCGGCAATCTCATAGACACAGAGGCAGAGATCAAGAAGATGGAAGC
>JAZLKQ010000109.1:0-4181 GCA_045597745.1 Bacteroidaceae bacterium
TAAGGGGAGTGGGGAAACGTGTTGATAGGTTCCCCCCCTGCCGTTATAGTATCTGTCAATTCTGACGCAAGAGGTCAAGCAAATCTTGTCGTCTGCATGATGCGAAATAGACATACGGTCGATGAAGCTTAGACATACGTATGACGAGCCTTTATCGAGCGTATGTCAAGGCCTCGACATACGTATGTCGAAATTACCTTGTCCGTCTGATGCTTTTACATGCCCAGTATCTGCTTGTACAGTCGGACATAAGCAGACACATGCGCCTCATAGCTGAACGATGCAGCATACTGACGAATAGCGTCTATCCGTGAAGCATCGTCATAGAAGTGCGGAAGGGTATCCTTGATAGTGCTGACCATGGTCTCTGTGGTCAGGTCGTCCCATACGATGGCATGTCCACCTGCTATCTCCGGCAGGCATGTGAGCGATGATATATACACTGCCTTGCCGAACTGGAACGCCTCAATGACTGGCAGTCCGAAGCCTTCGCCTCCGCTCGGGAAGAGGAAAGCCTCGCATTGTGCATAGAGCCACACCTTCTCTTCTGCGGATATTGGCCCTGTAAGACGGACATTGGTTATGCCTTCGTCCTCTATGCGGCGACGGATGTGGTCTGCATGTCGGAAGTGGTCGTCTCCACAGATGTATAGGTCATGGTCCGGGAATGACTTCATGACGTCGAGAAGGAGATGAAAGTTCTTCTTGGCTCTGATCTGCCCTATGGTAAAGAAGAACGGACGGCCGGTAGCAAACTGAGGACGTGACTGCGGATGATCTGCAATAGGCTGAACACCGTTGTATATCACATGGAGCGGACGGCCAGAGAGCGAAAAATGACGTCTTACCTCGTCTGCAACGAAGTGTGATATGCAGGTCACTGCAGCCGAACGACGTATGGCAAGATTGATGCGCAACTTGTTCTTCATCTGGCTGAGCCACCCTTTTTCACGAAGGAAGTTGAGGTCGTGTATGGTAAGCAGTCTGGTTTGTGCCTGACCTGGCGCCTTCTTGATTTGAAACTGATTGACGCTGTGCCAGAGGTCAACATCCTGAAACTCGGACTTGTCATAATGCCACTCTGCTTCGTCTCCGTATGGCCACTGATAGCCATGAGGCAGAAGATATGCAAACTCCAGATGGTCGTCGTGGAGCGAGGAAAAGATGCGTGCATAATTGATTGCTATCTGACCAAATCCGCATAATGGATTGGCCAAATCACGAAGGTCAAGCACAACCTTCTTCTTTGACTTGGTATTGCTCATAAATATGGTTGTTCTGCTAAACACAGCGAAAAGACGTTTTGCCTGCTTTGTGCTTGCAAAATTAATACTTTTGCTCATGACTTGCAAACGCTATTATATAAAAGGTGTCGCCAAGTCTTGCAGTATTGAGTATTTTTTTATACTTTTGCCCAAAATAAACCATACTGCAGACTTGTACCATGTCATAAGCCTGTACGCATGTGAAACAAAAGCCTATTCATAAACTAAAAACAAGTATAGAACCATGACATTTACTGAACTTAGCAACCCTATATTCAAGCAGGTTATCATAGACTATCACAAGGCTGACGACGTTGACCAGCCTATCAACAACCCATACGAACAGGGAAGCATAGAGTTTTATCTCTATATCAAGAACTGGATAGACACCGTACAGTGGCATCTCGAGGACATAATCCGCGACCCACAGATAGACCCTGTAGCAGCTCTTGCCCTCAAGCGCCGCATCGACAAGAGCAACCAGGATCGCACTGACCTCGTAGAGATGATCGACTCATACTTCCTCGACAAGTACAAGGAGGTGACTCCTCTTGCTGATGCTACCATCAATACGGAAAGCCCTGCATGGGCAGTTGACCGTCTGAGTATCCTTGCGCTGAAGATATATCACATGCAGGAGCAGGTAGACCGTACTGATGCCAGTGCCGAGCACATCGCACAGTGCCAGAAGAAGCTCAATGTGCTGCTCGAACAGCAGGTTGACCTGTCTTCTGCTATCGACCAGCTTATCGCAGACATCGAGGCAGGCAAGAAGTACATGAAGGTGTACAAGCAGATGAAGATGTACAACGACCCAAGTACCAACCCTATACTCTACGGCAAGAAGTAGACTCCCGACCCATGAAACGACTACTTATCATCCGACTATCGGCAATGGGTGACGTCTGCATGACGGTGCCAGTAATACATTGCCTTGCTGAACAGCATCGTGAACTTCGCATCACGGTATTGACTCAGCAGAGGTTTGCTGACTTCTTCTCATGGATGCCAGCCAACGTCGAGGTGATAGGTGTCGACCTCAAGAAGTATGATGGAGTGATGGGTATTGGCAAACTGTACCAGATGTTGAGGAAGAAGCACTTTGACGCTGTCGCTGACCTGCACGACGTGATACGCTCCAAGTATCTGATAAGCATGTTCAGGCTGTCGGGCACTAAGGTTGCGGTCATCGACAAGGGACGCAAGGACAAGAAGGCGCTCATCGGTCATGGACAGGACGCCAAACCATTGAGGCGTACTACGCAACGATACGCTGAGGTATTTGATAAACTCGGATTTGACATCAAGCCATCGTTCGTGCGACCATTTGAGCCTCGCCACGAAAACTTCAATCATGTCAACTCTATCTTCGGCATCAAGCCTGAGGGAGAAACATGGATTGGCATCGCACCATTTGCCGCCCACAAGGGCAAGGTATATCCGGAGTCACTCATGTGTGAGGTCGTCAAGCAACTGAGCGGACGCGGATACAAGATATTCCTGTTTGGTGCAGGGCAGAAAGAGAAGGACATCCTGACATCATGGGAGACTGATGGCGTACTGTCTGTATGCGGTAAGCTCAACGGTCTCAAGGAGGAGATGCTGCTGATGACAAGGCTCAACCTCATGATAGCCATGGACTCTGCCAACATGCACATGGCGGCAATACTCGGCATACCAACGCTCAGCATCTGGGGCGCAACACATCCGAAGGCGGGATTTACAGGCTGGGGGCAGACGGACAAGAACATCATGCAGCTCACTATGCCATGCCGTCCTTGTTCGGTATACGGCGAGAAGCCATGCAAGTATGGAGACTTCCGATGCCTTATCAAGATAAAGCCAGAGAACATCGTCAAACGTGCAGAAGAGCTGATTGGACAGTAATCAGGCACGTGGACATGCCTATTTAGAACAACATCTTATGCTATACAATATCATCTACAGACTTGTCTGGCTCGTATCACTCCTACCGCTGAGAGTGCTTTACGTAATGTCCGACATTATGTATCCGCTCGTACGTACATTCTACAGGCGAAAGGTGGTGAGGGAGAATCTCTCCTCTGCTTTCCCTGACAAGAGCGATAAGGAGATAAGAAAGATAGAAAGCGACTTCTACCATCACATCTGCGATTTGTTTGCTGAGAATATAAAAGGCTTCTCAATGACAAAGGAGGAGATGATGAAGCATCAGACATTCTCCGGCATAGAGCACATCATGCAAGGATATGAACAAGGAAAGGACTTCATGTTCTTCTATCTCGGCCACATGGGCAACTGGGAATGGGTAGCTTCGCTACAATACTGGATGCCGGGCGTGCATTGCTCACAGGTATATCACCCATTATATAATAAGGTGTCGGACAAGCTCTTCCTGCATCTTCGTGAGCAGTATGGCGGTGAATGCATACCGATGAAGAACACTATGCGCCGAATACTCGAGATGAGGCGTGAGGGCAACAAAGTGGTGGTCGGCCTGCTCAGCGACCAGTTGCCTAAGTGGAACAGTATACATCACTTCACTCCATTCCTCAATCATGACACGGCGGTATTCACTGGTTCTGAACAGATTGCCAAGAAGATAAGCAAGGAGGTTATGGCGTATTATGGACACATAACACGCGAGAGCCGTGGACACTATCATTGTCACTTCATCCCTATGACTTACGATCCTAAGAGTCATCCTGACTATGACATAACTGACATGTACATGAAGATGCTCGAGGAGAATATTAAGATTGCTCCTTCTCAATGGCTATGGACGCACAAGCGATGGAAGCGCACTAAGGAGCAATGGCTGGAGAGACAAAGGGCAAAGGAAAACAATGAGTAAACGTACAACGTTTCTATGATATATTAACAATATAGAGTCTGTGTCAAAAGTAACCGACACAGCCTCTTTTTGGCTTCATACAC
>JAZLKQ010000110.1:0-4385 GCA_045597745.1 Bacteroidaceae bacterium
GTAGTGGCCTATATTGTATATGCTGTATCGTGCTTTCATCATGGCACGGAGAGATACAGATTCCACGAGGCTCTGCATCTTTTCTCCCCTGACGTCACGCAATAGCTTGTTGAGACTCTTTGCCACCTCTGTCTTGCTGCCGTCGTAGTGGAGTGAGAGTCCGAACTTGGCGACGAAGTGGGAGAGCTGTTCGAGTTTGCCAGGGTCAGGCAGGTCATGTATACGGTAAGGCAGAGTCTTGGAGTGGCCGCCCTTGTCCTTGACGGTGCCGACGCTCTCGGCTACCGTGCGGTTGGCGAGAAGCATAAACTCCTCGACCAGTCGGTTGGCATCCTTTGCCTCCTTGAAGTATACGCTCAGTGGCTTGCCGCTCTCGTCTATCTCAAACCGTACCTCCTCTCGGTTGAAGTCGACGGCTCCTCCCTCCATGCGTCTGTCTCGGAGCTGGTGTGCCATGCGGTTGAGTATGATGAGCTGGTCGGCGTACTGGTCGGCAGGGCATTGTACGACGGCGTCAGGATTTAGCTTGAGTGCCTCGGTGATCTCGGCGGCAGGGACAGGTTGGGTAGGTCTGGCCTTGCCCTCGGCAATGAGCTGGCACTCGGTAGCCTCGCCCCTCTGTTCGAGCAGGTGCTGTACCTCCTCGTATGTGTATCGTCGGTCGCTGTTGATGACGGTGTGGCGTATGCGGTAGTTGAGTACTTCAGCCTCTTCGTTCATCTCGAAGATGACGGAGAAGGTCAGTTTGTCCTCGTCAGGTCGAAGCGAACAGATGCCGTTGCATAGTCGTTCGGGCAGCATAGGTATGGTGCGGTCGACGAGATAGATGGAGGTGGCACGCTTGACCGCTTCCTCGTCGATGATGGACTTCTCTGTGACATAGTGCGACACGTCGGCTATATGTACGCCTATCTCCCATACTCCGTCTCGTATCTTGCGTACGGAGAGTGCGTCGTCAAAGTCCTTGGCGTCTCGTGGGTCGATAGTGCAGGTAAATATGTCGCGGAAGTCTTCTCGTCTGGCAATCTCCTCTGGAGTGATGCCAGGGTCGATATTGTTGGCGGCGTCTTCCACCTCCTTAGGGTATGAGTATGGGAGTCCGTATTCGGCGAGTATGGCGTGCATCTCGGTGTTGTTGTCGCCGCTCTTGCCGAGTACCTCGATGACTTCTCCGATAGGGTTGCGTGCCGCCTCGGGCCAGTCGATGATATGTACGAGCGCCTTGTCGCCGTCTTGTCCTCCATGCAGTTTGTCCTCTGGTATGAGTACGTCGTGAGGCAGATTGCCGCTTGGCGATACAAGAAATCCTGTCTTGTGCGCTATCTGCAGTATGCCGACTACAGGTTTGTCGCCACGTTGCAGTATCTCGATGACCTCGCCGTGTACCTTCTTGCTGCCACGTCGCTTGGCGAGTATGCTGACACGTACCCTGTCGCCTGGCAGGGCGTGCATGGTGTCTTCGTCGTATACGCTTATGCCTACGCCGTCAGCGGAGTCGACGAAGTTGCGTCCGCCGCCCGTGCGTGTGAATATGCCTTCCACTATGCCGGCGGTGGTGTTGTTGAGGGCGAGTTCACCCTCTTGGTTGTGTATGATCTTCTCCTGTGCAATCATGTCGTTGAGTATGTCTACACACAACATCTTGAGCGGATGGTTGGTCAACTTGAGGTCACGAAATATCTGTCGTAGAGGAAAATACTCGTTTGGCTGGCTTGTGAAGTATGTGGCAAGCATACTGACGAGCTGCTTCTTTGTAATCTTGGATTTGGCTGATAGCCCTTTCTTTGCTTTGCTCATGGTCGCTATTATTTATTATTCGATGGCTCCAAATATAGGCAAATAATTCTTTGATTGATATTAAGAAATGGTTAAATTGCAGAAAATTAGTCGAAAAGTGTTACCTTTGTCAGCAAATTGACAGAAAATGAATATACTTATAACAGGCGCAAGTGGATTTATAGGCAGTTTTCTCTGTGAGGAAGCGCTTATGAGGAAGATGAACGTATGGGCAGGTATGCGTGAGAGGTCAAGTCGCAAATGGCTGCAGAATGAGATGTTGCATTTCGTCACCCTTGACATGACAGACAGGGAGGCGCTAACGGGGCAACTTGCGGCGCATAAGGAGAAGCATGGCAAATGGGATGTCATCATCCATGCTGCAGGAGCTACGAAGTGTCTCAATCCGGCTGACTTTGACAAGCACAACTACCAGTGTACGTACAACCTTGTGGAGACGCTGCGCCAACTTGATATGGTGCCACGGCAGTTTGTGTACGTGAGCAGTCTGAGTGTGCTTGGACCGATACGTGAAGAACAGGTGGAGAGTCATGCGATAGAGGTGCCACAGGGTGCTGACCGGGCGTTTGTCGACAAGTATACCGTAGGTCATTCGATATACAGGCAGATGACGTCGCACGATGCTCCACAGCCTAATACGGCATACGGCGAGAGCAAGGTCAAGAGCGAGGAGTGGCTTCGTGGACTGGCTACGGCATTTCCTACGGTGATATTCCGCCCTACGGGTGTATATGGCCCAAGGGAGAAGGACTACTACCTGATGGCCAAGACTATCAAGGGGCATGTGGATTTTGCCGTAGGGTACAAGCGGCAGGAGATTACATTTGTCTATGTACGTGACCTCGTAGGTGCAATATTTGCCGCCATAGACAAGCAGGTCACTGGGCGCACGTATATGATGAGCGACGGATATGTGTATACGAGCCGAGCGTTTAGCGACCTCATACAGCGCGAACTTGGAGTGAAGGGTGTCATGCACATCACAGCACCGCTGTGGCTGCTCCGACTGATATCGACGGTGTCTGAGGCTATATCTAAGGCTACAGGCAAGGCAAGTACGCTCAATGGCGACAAGTATAAGATAATGAGACAGCGCAACTGGCGGTGTGACATCTCGCCTGTGATAGATGAGCTCGGCTATACGCCGGAGTGGAATCTGGAGCGCGGAGTAACGGAAACAATCAACTGGTATAAAAGAGAAGGATGGCTTTAAGTGAACTGACAAAGAAGACATACGGCGGTGGATTCCTTAGTGTGGAGATACTCACCGTGCTGTACATGATCATCACAACGGTGATGGTCATAGTGTATTGGAATACGCTTACCTCGCCCGTAGACATGCTGATATGGCGTGCTGGGGTGTTGGGCGTACTGATAGTGACAAATGTATTGTATCATCTGCATCCATGCCGCCTGCTCGTGGCATTGAGAGTCATACCGCCGCTGCTCGGACTGATATGGTGGTATCCAGAGACGTACGAGTTTTGCAGTCAGTTGCCATATCTCGACCATGTATTTGCAGGTATAGACCAGCAGATGTTCGGTTGTCAGCCCTCGCTGGAGTTTGATAAGTTGCTGAGCGGCCAGTGGTGGAGCGAGTCGTTCTGCTTTGGCTACTACGCATACTACTACATGATGGTGGCTACCGTGCTGTATTACCTCTTCTTCCAGTTTAAGCATTATGAGCGTGCCAGCTTCATCTTCCTCGGATCATTCTTTATCTATTATCTCATATACGAAATTCTCCCTGTGGCAGGCCCACAGTATTACTTCGGAGCTATGGGAGAAAATTGTCTCGCCGTGCAGGGGCATTTCCCTGAACTCGGACATTACTTCGACGGCAAGACGGTAGAACAGATGTCAGACGAGATGCTCAAGCTCGACATCAAGGGCATATTCAGCCAGCTTGTGGTAGGTGCACAGGAGGTTGGCGAACGACCAACGGCAGCATTTCCAAGCAGTCACGTCGGCATGAGTACGGTGACCATGCTCCTTGCATACCGTTCGGGCAACAAATGGCTCTTCTGGATTATGGTGCCAGTATATATGCTCTTGTGCTGTGCCACAGTATACATCAAGGCACACTACCTCATCGACAGCATCTGCGGATTTGTCTCAGCGGTGCTATTCTTCTGCATCACCAACTGGATTTACTCCAAGGTAAGCAAGTCGCCTATATTTTATAAGGAGTGAAAATGAAGATACGCAATATAGACCTTGGCGACAAGCCCGTAGTGCTCGCTCCGATGGAGGACGTGACCGATCAGGCGTTCCGACTCCTGTGCAAGGAGTTTGGCGCATCGATGGTATATTCCGAATTTGTCAGTGCAGATGCATTGATACGCAATGTCAACCGTTCGATAGAGAAGATACAGGTGCACAATGCCGAGCGCCCCGTTGCCATACAGATATACGGCAGAGATGTGGACAGTATGGTCGAGGCAGCCAGGATAGTAGCGTCCGAGGCACACCCCGACGTGCTCGACATCAACTTCGGATGCCCTGTCAAGAAGGTGGCGGGCAAGGGAGCAGGAGCAGGCATGTTGCGTAATATCCCCCTTATGCTCGACATCACCAGAGAGGTTGTA
>JAZLKQ010000111.1:0-16154 GCA_045597745.1 Bacteroidaceae bacterium
GTAGAACGCTTCATGATGTAATGTCATACCTACGGTACTCATGCAGTGGGTATATCCCTCGATATTGCGAAGTTGTTCAAGTTCTTTGGTGCGCTTCATAAATCCGAGCAGATTGTATTCGATGCCGATACCAGATGCCCACTTTAGCGAGTAGCGCCACATAGGAGTGATGGATGCGCCCCACATTGAGTATATTTTGTGGTCTTTTGAGTTCTCGTTAGGGGTGCCGACAGATAGTTCGTTGCGATAGTTGTAACGCCATTCGTCTATCAGAGTCTTTAGTCCCCAGCTTACGTTGACATCAAAGTAAGTGTACTTGTCAAATGCCTCTCTCTGCCATCTTACAGGCAGATTGAGCTCTGGCGTATCCATGTAGTACTTTATCTTTGCGGTGAGCGATACCGAGTTGATGCCTTTGTTAGGGCGGTCAAGAGAGCCGTTGGAGAAGTGCTTGTACTCTAGTCCCATGCCTACTTCCCAGTTGGGTGATATCATGTGGTTGACGTAGGCGTCGCATCCGAAATATACAGCAAGACGGCTGCCTGTCAGTTCGTTGTCTATGTTGTTGACCGGATTGTAGGGGTGCGTGCTGAGACCGATACCATTCTCAAATCCGTATCCTATCGATGTACGTCCACGTCGCCATAGGTCACGCTTGAATGCGACGTATGCTCCTATCTCATATCCTGGGTTGGAGAAGTATGGGGTCGCAGGGTCGTCGTGAGAGAGCTGTATGTTGCTGTAGTCGCAGAAGAGTGCTCCAAACTCCGGCGTATGATATCCGTATGCACGGTCGTACGCATTGCCGTCGGGATCCTTAGGATTGGCTCTCCATGTCATGTAGGCTGAGTATGTATATGCCTGATGTACCTTGACGATATTAGTACCCTTGATGACACAGTCGAGCACGTGAGTGGCGCCTGCAGAGAGTCCTACTCCTACAGGTCCCTTGATGTTGTGGTTTGATGGTACGGTGTCTGAGGGTAGGTATGTGGTGGAGTCGCTTGTCTCAATACTGGACAGTATGGAGTCGCCTGCCACACCTTCCGCTCTCGCCGATGTGCCGGTCCACAGGACAAATGCCATTAATATGTATAAGGTGTAATTCATCGTTTGTCTCGAAAAAGTGCACAAATATACACAATTATGCTCACATCTTCAAGCAATGTGCAAGAAAAAGATGCGGTGACGTCAAAACATTTTGTTTGTGATGTAAATCTTTTGTAACTTTGCAATTTATAAGATATAAACAATATAATAGGAGAACAAGGCATTGGTATCGATAGACAATTTAGGAGTTGAGTTTAGTGCGCGCCCCCTGTTTGCGGGTGTCAGCTTTGTTATCAACCCTAAGGACAGGATTGCCCTTGTGGGTAAGAATGGTGCGGGCAAGTCTACTCTGCTCAAGATCATAGCAGGTATGCAGGAGCCTACGAGCGGTGGAGTATCACGTCCTAAGGGCGTGACTATAGGATATCTCCCTCAGGTCATGGTGCTGAGCGACGAGCATACCGTGATGGAGGAAGCTGAGACAGCCTTTGCTCACATCAGCGAGATGCAGCAGACTATAGATGACCTTAATGCAGAACTCGCCAATCGTACCGACTACGAGAGCGAGGAGTATATGGCTCTTGTAGAGCGGTTTACCCATGAGAGCGAGCGCTTTGCCATGATGGGTGGACAGAACTATAGGGCAGAACTGGAGCGTACGTTGCAGGGACTGGGATTCAGACGTGAGGACTTTGACCGTCCTACGAGCGAGTTCTCTGGAGGCTGGCGTATGCGTATCGAATTGGCTAAGCTTCTCCTTCAGAAACCAGATTTGCTCTTGCTCGACGAGCCTACCAACCACCTTGATATAGGCAGTATACAGTGGCTGGAGCAGTTTATTGCTACACGTGCCAATGCAGTCGTGCTTGTCAGTCACGACAGGGCGTTCATCAATAATGTTACAAATCGCACGATTGAGATCACGTGTGGGCGTATCAATGACTTTAAGGTCAAGTACAACGAATACGTAGGGTTGAGAGATGAGCGACGTGAGCAGCAGTTGCGTGCATACGAGAATCAACAGAAGGAGATCGCCGAGATCAAGGCATTTATCGAAGCGTTCAGATACAAGCCGACGAAGTCCAATCAAGTGCAGAGCCGCATCAAGCAGCTGGAGAAGATTATACCTATAGAGATAGACGAGGTCGATACGTCCAAGCTGAGACTTAAGTTCCCTCCATGTCTGAGGAGCGGAGACTATCCGGTGATATGCAAGGAGGTTGGCAAGAGTTTCGACAGTCATCTCGTGTTTGACAACGTGGACTTGACCATTAAGCGAGGCGAGAAGGTAGCGTTTGTCGGCAATAACGGTGAGGGCAAGTCTACCCTCGTCAAGTGTATAATGAGCCAGTTGGACTATCAGGGCGAGCTGAAGATTGGTCACAACGTGCAGATAGGCTACTTCGCACAGAATCAGGCACAGCTCCTTGATGGCAATATCACGGTGTTTGACACGATAGACCGTGTGGCACGTGGCGAGATGAGGTTGAAGATACGTGACCTGCTCGGCGCATTTATGTTTGGCGGTGAGGCCTCAGACAAGTTTGTTAAGGTCCTTAGTGGTGGCGAACGTAGCCGTCTGGCTATGATACGCCTTCTGCTTGAGCCAGTCAACATGTTGATACTCGATGAGCCGACCAATCATCTCGACATGCAGTCTAAGGACGTGCTCAAGGATGCAGTGCGCGACTTTGATGGTACCGTCATCGTGGTGAGCCATGACCGAGACTTCCTTGATGGATTGGTCGACAAGGTATACGAGTTTGGCGGAGGCAAGGTACGTGAGCATATCGGCGGTATATACGACTTCCTCGAGAAGAAGCAGATGGAGAGTCTTGCCGAACTTGGCACTAAGATGAACTCTGCGGGCAGTCCGTCGGCGTCCGTCGGTAAGGCGGTGGAGCAGAAGAAGGTGCAGTCTGACTCTGCGTTGTCTTATGCAGAACGCAAGGAACAGGCTAAGCTCCGACGTAAGATTGAGCAGCGTATCAAGGACTGTGAGGCGAAGATAGAAAAGACTGAAAGCGATATAGCTGACGTGGAGTCGGAACTTTCTACTCCAGAGGGAGCAGCAGACATGGAGCTCTTTAAGCGTCATGCAGAACTCAAGTCGATGCTTGACCAGATAATGGAGGATTGGGAAGAGGCGAGCATGGAACTGGAGGAGTTTGACGCTAAGTAATGCTTACATGCTCCGCTGGTTATCATTATATTTTGCATAAAAATGAACATTCAACGATATAATAATAGTATTATGAACATCAAGAGAATTATACCTATTTGCGCAATGGCCCTTAGTGGCACATTAGCTTATGCCCAGGGCATCGGCATTAAGATGGAGAATCTGAACAAGAACGTTCAGCCAGGAACAGACTTTTATCAATACGCATGTGGCGGGTGGATGCGTAACAATCCACTTGCTCCTGAATATGCACGTTTCGGTTCGTTCAATACAGTTGCAGAGGAGAACAACAATCGTATTCGTGAGATCATAGAGGGACTCTCACAGTCACCTCAGGCCAAGGGGTCACTTGGTCAGAAGATAGGCGACCTCTATACACTACGCATGGACTCCGTACGTCAGAATGCTGACGGAGTGAAGCCAGTGCTTGCAGACTTGGCTCGTGTGGCTAAGGTCAAGAGTACGAAGCAGCTGGTGGCGCTCATAAATGATATGAATAGAGAAGGTGTAGGTTTTGGCGAACTGTGGGGAGCGTACGTTAGTGCCGACATGATGTCAAGCAAGGACAATCTGCTCGAGATATATCAGGGTGGCTTCTCTATACAGAGAGATTATTATGTCAAGGATGATGAAGCCAACAAGACAATACTCGAGGCATATAAGCAGCATGTCGTCAACATGTTTGTGTTGATCGGCGAGACACCAAAGGTCGCTCAGAAGAAGATGGAGAATGTGCTCACTGTTGAGATGCGTATGGCTAAGGCTGCAAAGAGCAATGTAGAGCTACGTGATCCTGCGAGCAATTATCACAAGATGACCTTTGATGAGTTTAATCAGGAATATGCGGGTTTTGACTGGAAGACATATTTTGACAACCAGGGACTTACAGACGTTGACGTGTTGAGCGTAGGTCAGCCAGACGCACTCAAGGAGGCGTTGGCAGTGCTCAAAGACACTAAGGTGGCAGTGCTCAAGGACTGGTTGCAGTGGCAGATACTTGACGGTGCAGGCTCGATGCTTGGTGACAAGGTATATGAAGAAGAGTTTGACTTCCATAGCCGCAAGATGACGGGAGCGCTTCAGCCTCAGCCACGTTGGAAGCGTAGCGTCAATGCTGTAAATGGTGTTCTTGGAGAAGCTGTGGGTCAGATGTACGTAGAGAAGTACTTCCCTGCAGCCAATAAGGCACGTATGGAGCAACTGGTGAAGAACCTGCAGATTGCGCTTGGCGAACGTATCGACGCACAGGAGTGGATGAGTGATTCGACCAAACAGGCTGCTCATGACAAGCTCAACACGTTCTATGTGAAGATAGGTTATCCAGACAAGTGGCGTGACTATAGCGCCATGTCTATCGACCCTTCTAATACTCTGTATGAAAACATGAAGCAGGTACGAATCTGGGCTATGAAGGATATGGTAGAGCGCAAGTGGCACAAGCCTGTTGACCCTACAGAGTGGCACATGACACCGCAGACTGTCAATGCATACTACAATCCAACAACCAACGAGATTTGTTTCCCAGCAGGTATTCTGCAGTACCCTTTCTTTAACATGGAGGCTGATGACGCATTCAACTACGGCGCGATAGGTGTGGTGATAGGCCATGAGATGACACACGGATTTGATGATCAGGGACGTCAGTTCGACAAGGAAGGCAACTTCAACGACTGGTGGTCAGAAGGCGATGGAGACAAGTTTAAGGAGCGTGCACAAGTTATAGTAGACTACTTCTCAGGTATAGAGGTGCTTCCAGGACTTAATGGCAACGGCGCACTCACCCAAGGTGAGAACCTCGCTGACCATGGAGGTTTGCAGGTGGCATGGTATGCTTACAAGAATGCAACAAAGGACAATCCACTTCCTGAGAAGGAAGGATTTACTGCAGACCAGCGCTTCTTCCTCTCTTATGCAGGTGTTTGGGCACAGAATATCACAGAGGCAGAGATACGTCGCCTTACTACTCAGGACCCTCATTCGATAGGAGAATGGCGTGTCAATGGTGCGCTTCCTCATATCGACATGTGGTACGAGGCGTTTGGCATCAAGGAGTCAGATCCGCTGTACGTACCTAAGGACAAGCGCGTGACAATCTGGTAATGAACTTGAGACTAACTGACGCTCCGCTTAGAGAGAACTGTCAGAGTCAAAGAGACTACCGGATGATGGACGTGTGATTATTTGTAAACAAGACTATATCTAATTTTATAATGCCGTTAAGATTACCGGACAAACTGCCTGCAATCGACATTTTGAAGCAGGAGAACATATTTGTGATGGGCAATGCGCGAGCGGAGAGTCAAGAGATTCGTCCGCTCCGCATCGCCATCCTCAACCTTATGCCTATCAAGATAACGACCGAGACGGACTTCATACGCATCCTGTCCAATTCGGCTCTTCAGGTGCAGATTGAGTTTATGAAGATCAAGTCGCATACGAGCAAGAATACGCCCGTTGACCACATGCTGATGTTCTATCGCGACTTTGAGGATATGCGCAAGGAGAAGTATGATGGGCTCATTGTCACAGGAGCGCCCCTTGAACAGATGGAATACGAAGAGGTGAGATACTGGGAAGAACTGAAGGATGTGTTTGACTGGGCACATTCCAACGTGACCAGTACTATCTACGTGTGCTGGGCAGCGCTTGCTGCACTCTATCACTTCTACGGCGTGCCAAAGTATGGTACAGACGGCAAAGTATTCGGAGTGTTCGCTCATCAGGTGCTCGACCCGGGCTTGCCTATCTTCAGAGGATTTGACGATGAGTTCCTGTGTCCACATAGTCGCCACAGTGAGGTGCGCAGGGCAGACATAGAGCGGGTAAAAGGTCTCGACATCATCGGCGAGAGTGATGAGGCTGGTGTATGTGTGGTTACAGCACGCAACGGACGTGAGTTCTTCATCACAGGACACTTCGAATATGCTCCAGACACCCTTGACGGAGAGTATAAGCGTGATGTCGCCAAGGGCTTGCCAATCAATATGCCGCAGAACTATTATCGTAATGATGACCCAGAGAAGGAGCCTGTGGTGAGATGGCGAGCACATGCCAATCTGCTTTATACCAACTGGCTCAACTACTACGTCTACCAGAAGACGCCGTACGATATAAATCAGATAGACGGCGACTCGATGTATATATAAAGAATCGCTTACATGTAGTCAACAACAAATTGCATCATTCTATGCGCACAGTCGAACTATTATCTCCGGCAAAGACTGCTGATATCGGAATCGAGGCAATACGCCACGGTGCCGATGCGGTGTATATAGGGGCACCACAGTTTGGCGCTCGCCAGGCGGCAGGCAACAGCATTGAGGACATAGACAGACTGGTACAGTTTGCCCACTATTTTAGGGCGAAAGTGTATGTGACTGTCAATACGATACTGAAGGACTCTGAGTTGCATGAGGCGGAGATGATGATACGTCAGTTGTATGATATAGGTGTAGATGCGTTGATAGTACAGGACATGGGGCTGCTCAAGATGGACTTGCCACCTATACCATTGCACGCAAGTACACAGATGGACAACCGTTCGGTAGACAAGGTACAATTCCTTGAGAAAGCGGGATTTGAGCAAGTTGTGCTTGCCAGAGAACTGTCGTCTCGTGAGATAGGAGAAATACATGCAGCATGTCCAGACGTCAAGCTCGAGGTATTCGTACATGGAGCACTATGTGTAAGCTACAGTGGTCAGTGCTATGTGAGCGAGGCATGTTTCGGCCGTAGTGCCAATCGTGGAGAGTGCGCACAGGTTTGCCGAATGGAGTATGACCTTGAAGATGCGGACGGAACGGTAATACTTAAGCAGAAGCACCTGCTCTCGTTGAAGGACCTTTGTCAGCTTGACAACCTTAAGGAGATAATTGATGCTGGCGCAACCTCCCTCAAGATTGAGGGACGTCTGAAGGACATGACATACGTGAAGAACGTGACTGCTGCGTATAGCCGAGCGCTCGATGCACTTGTCAAAGCCTTTCCCGACAAATACGCCCGTGCTTCGTCAGGACGTGTATCGCTGATGTTCGAGCCTGATGTGACTAAAAGTTTCAATCGAGGCTTCACAGACTATTTCTTGCACGGACGCAATGACAAGATATTCTCCTTTGATACGCCAAAGGCCTTAGGCGAGTATGTAGGTACAGTCAAGGACATGTATACCAACTGCTTCACAGTGGCAGGTGTCAAGTCATTTGCCAATGGAGACGGACTGTGCTTTCTTGACAGCAGAGGCAAGTTGTACGGATTTCGTGTGAATAAAGTCGAGAACGGCAGACTCTATCCACTCGAAATGCCACGCCGTCTCCGCCCTAAGATGCAGTTGTACCGCAACTACGACCATACCTTTGAACAACATCTCTTGCGCAATAGTGCAGAGCGCACCATACCTGTAGACATAGATATATATGATATGGAGACGGGCTTTCGTCTCACGATGACCGATGACGACGGATGTGCTGCATCACTTGTAGTCGAATGTGTGAAGGAACTAGCACGCTCGCATCAGTCCGAGAACGTGCAGCGTCAGCTATCCAAGCTTGGAGGCACATTGTTGTCTGCACGAAGCGTCAACATCAGGTACAAGAAGAACTGGTTTATACCGTCTTCGCTTCTGAGCGAGTGGCGACGTGAACTTGTCAAAATGATGGAGGAGGAGAGACGACGTTACTGTCCACGCTATGAGCAGGTGTTCACGCCTACCCATCATCCTTACATCGCAAGCACACGACTCACTTATCTCGGCAATGTCATGAATACGGCAGCACGTAGTTTCTACCAGGATCACGGCGTGACGACGGTAGACTGGGCATACGAGCGACAGAAGCAGGACGGTGTGCCGCTGATGTATTGCCGTCATTGCATACAGTACAGCATGGGGTGGTGTCCGTCGCGTCAGCATAAGGTGACACCATATAGGCGGCCGCTATATCTGCGTCTTGCAAATGGCACGAGATTTCGTCTCGACTTCGACTGCAAGAACTGTATGATGCGTGTATACCTCGACCGCAATTAGTAGAGAGCAATACGAACAAAAGAGATACTACATATATTACATAATAATAAAAGGTATAGAAGTGAAGAGCAGACTATTACAAATACTGATGCTACTGTCGTTGATATGCGGTATGACAGGTTGCGACAATGTAGGCAAGGTGGCGGTACACAATGCCACATCTGTCATGTCCGACTCTGACAGCGTGTCGGCTGAGGGTGACTCGCTGCTTGACATCACCCCGATACAGGCAGACTCTATAGTATTCAGGCTGACTCATCACTATACAGAGAACTTCAACTTTGTCGTCAAGGACTCGCTGAAGCTCATACCTCGTGAGGGCGATATGATCAAGGACACCTGTATGGTGTATGATGACGACCGCATCGTGGTGGCGAGCATCAAGGAGATACCGGGCGACTCCGTAGATACGATATGGGTCAAGGTAGCGCGCGATCAGCAGACTATGGGCTGGGTGCCAGAGTGCGAACTGCTTAGTCATGCCACCCCCGACGACCCTATATCACAGATACTCGATGCGTTGACAGGCAGCCGTGCCGTATGGATGTCGGTACTCGTGGCATTGGGCGTCATCGGATTTCTCGGCCGTAAGGCATGGCGCAAACGTCTGCAGATAGTCAACTTTACCGACATGTCGAGCGTCTATCCTCCAGTGCTGGTCATACTCGTGGCTATGCTTGCCTCGCTATATGCCAGCATACAGACTATGGTGCCGGAGTTCTGGCAGGAGTACTATTTCCACCCTACGCTCAACCCCCTGTCATTACCACATGTCATGGCATGTCTTGTAGTGCTTGTGTGGTTGACCATCATAGTATTTGTCGCAGTCGTCATAGAGGTGTACAATCACTTCTACTTCCTTGACGGCATGACGTACTTGCTCGAACTGCTTGGCATCATGATGGTAGTGTATCTTGCTATATCGTGGACCACGATATGGGGATTTGGGTACATACTGCTTGCGGCGTGCGTCGTCTTAGTGATATGGGGGTATCTGAAGTATATCCGCCGTCCATATATATGTGGTAATTGCGGCACTTCGATCCGTAGGAAAGGGGTGTGTCCGGAGTGTGGAGCAGTCAATGAATAGACGTCTGCAATACTGTCCAGATCTATCATACGTATGTCGAGGCTTGATCGACCGTATGTCGAGGCTTAATCGACCGTATGTTGAAGCTTAATCGACCGCATGTTGATTTTTATATGAATATTAATACATAGTGATATGAGAAAGAACATACTGCTGATGTGCATGGCTATAGTGCTTATGATGGTCATGCCAGTGAAGGTAAATGCTCAGGAGGACTTGAGCCAGTACATGTCTAAGTTGAAGGCTGGTGACGTGGCGCCTGAGTTTGTTGCAAAGGACACTCTCGGTGTAGAGCACCGCTTGTCAGACCTGAAGGGTAAGCTCGTGGTCGTCGACTTCTGGGCTTCGTGGTGTGGTGACTGCCGTAGGGAGATACCTGAGGTCAAGGCACTGTATGCTGACTATCATGACAAGGGATATGAGTTTGTCAGCGTGTCGTTTGACCATGATGCAGGTGCATGGCGCCACTGTATCGGCAAGGAGGCATTCCCATGGCTACAGGTCAGCAACCTCGTAGCGTGGAAGCAGAATCCTATCTCCATAGCTTATGACATACACTGGGTGCCTACGTTGTTTCTCGTAGATGAAGAGGGCAAGGTAGTTGGCAGTGCGCTGTCAGCAAAGGACTTCCGTAAGATGCTGGAGGAGAGAAGCAAGTGACCATCATCATCACCATAGCCGTATATTTTGCCGTGCTGCTCCTCATCTCACGCCTTGTGGGACGGGGTGGCAATGACGCATTCTTCCGTGGTAACCGTCAGTCACCATGGTATCTTGTGGCGTTTGGGATGCTTGGTGCATCCCTCAGCGGCGTGACGTTTGTCAGTGTGCCAGGGTGGGCAAAGTCCATCGACATGACGTACATGCAGATGTGTATAGGCTTCTTCTTCGGCTATCTGATAGTAGCCTTTGTGCTCCTTCCGCTGTACTATAGGTACGGATTGACCTCTATATATTCGTATCTCGACAAGAGATTTGGACAGAGAAGTTATAAGACAGGTGCAAGTTTCTTCATCTTGTCCAAGCTCACAGGAGCCGCCGCTCGCCTGTATCTTGTCTGCCTGATACTCCAGCAGTTTGTGTTTGACAAGCTCGGAGTGCCATATATTGTCACTGTGGTAGGTACGCTCGTGCTGATATGGCTCTATACGAGGACGAGCGGCATAAGAGCACTCGTGTGGACTGACACCCTGCAGACGCTTTGCCTCATAGTAGCTCTGGTGCTGATATTGTGGAAGGCTGTCGATATGCTCGGCATGAGCTGGTCGGAGGCGTGGACTGCAGTAGTTGACGATGAGCATAGTCGTATGTTTGAGTTTGACGACCTTACGTCCAAGCAGTACTTCTGGAAGCAATTTCTCAGTGGCATATTTATCGTTATAGTCATGACAGGCTTAGACCAGGACAGTATGCAGAAGAACTTGACGTGCCGCAATCTGCGTGATGCACAGAAGGACATGTGTAGCTATGGTATATTGTTCATACCAGTCAATGCACTGTTTCTTGCGCTTGGCATATTGATAATGATGCTTTATGCGAGGGGTGGAATACCTTTGCCAGAGAAGACGGACGACATATTGCCAGGCTTCATTGTAGATGGACAGATGGGGCAGGCTGTACTTGTGTTCTTTACGATTGGCATCATTGCTTCTGCATTTTCCAGTGCGGACTCAGCCATGACAGCACTGACCACAAGCGTGTGCATAGACTTGCTTGGAGTGGAGAAGAAAGGGAGTAGATATGCCCGTCAACCGGAGAAGGTGCGTAAGATTGTGCATTTGATCGTGATGGTGGCATTCGTCATGTTTATATTGGCATTCAAGGCGATCAACAACAATAGTGTTATTGACGCCATATACACCATAGCGTCATATACATACGGGCCGTTGCTCGGACTCTTCGCATTTGGCATGACCACGAGACGTGTGCCAACCGATAGATGGGTGCCATACATAGCGGTGGCTTCACCTCTGGTATGCTTTGCGGTGTCGGAGATCACGCTGAGGCTTACAGGGTATGTATTTGGATATGAATTGTTGATATTCAATGGATTGCTTACATATATAGGACTGTACCTGACGAGTACGAAAGGTCAGCCATTAGTTAGAGAATAAACATTAGTAGATGATACAAAGAGTTATTATAGCCTTGTTGATGGTATTGTTGTGCATTGACGTCAGTGCGCAGCGACGTCGTCATGTGTACGCTTCACCCAATAGCGCCGTTGACGTATATGATATAGGTGCAGACCAAGGGTATGAGATATGGAGTCGAGACGGTGTGCTACTCGGTTACTCGGACCATGGTTCGTACGCAAGAGTCAAGCACGACTCGCTGTTTGTGGCTATGATGGCTGTGTATGAGAACAATGCCGGTATCATTGCCTCAAGTCGTCATCGTGCGTTAGGCAGAGGCGAGACGACGCTTAGCCGTGACCGTAGGCTCTATCCGGATTATCCCGCATCGGTGCCTAATCTGATACAAGCCCTATGGACGCAGTACGCCCCATACAACAGTATGACACCGGTCATCGACGGCGTGCATTGCGTGACGGGATGTGTGGCTCAGGCCATGGGATGCGTTATGCGATACCATAGATACCCGGAGCATGGTCATGGCAGTCATACTTACATCGATGTGCTTGGAAGTATGGATACGCTAACGTCGGACTTTGAGAGGCACTACTATGACTGGGACAATATGCTCGATGTGTACCGAGAAGGCGAGTACAATACTAAGCAGGCAGATGCTATAGCACAGCTGATGTATGACTGTGGTGTAAGTGTTGAGATGAGGTATGGCACACGTGCGAGTGCGGCGAGGTCAGTATTTCAGCCAATCGCATTGACCAAATATTTTGGTTATGACCGAGGTATGCAGATGTATTTTCGAGACTTCTATACGTGGGATGAATGGGAAGGTATGTTGCGCGGCGAACTGTCGGCTGGACGTCCTATATTGCTCAGTGCTGTGTCAGCGACCCTTTCTCATGCGTTCATCTGCGATGGATATGATGATGAAGGATTGTATCATATCATCTGGGGCAATGGAGTAGATACTGAGGACGGATACTACAATTTCCAGTATCTGTCACCTAATCAACCACAGTGGTACGACCGCAACAGTCCGGAGCGAGGAGTCAATCTTCTGCAGTACATGACCATCGGAGTGCAGCCAGACAAAGGCAATCCGGAGGTGCATCTGTACGGACTGGCTGGCATCGAATGTGTGGACGGCAAGATTGTGACGAGAGACTTGTGCAATATAGGATGGAATGAGCATGACGACTCGGTGGCTGTTGCTCTCAAGCATGACGACCGCATCGTAGATATATTGTACACCTATCAGCATGAGTTTCTTTTAGAGGAACTATACGATACGGCGTATACTGATACCCTACAGATCAAGACTCCGCCTGTGGCAGACGGCACATACCGTATAGTGCCTGTATATAAGGATGGTGGTGAGTGGCAGGAGGCACGTACATCTGTTGGTACGCCTAATCATCTGCTTGCGTTGATAGATGGCGGCAAGTGGAACATCAAGTCGGATGAGTCTGCCATGGCGCATCTTACTCTGACTGACTACACATTGCCTGATACGATGGTCAACCTTGAGAAGCCTCAGTACAGCATCACGATTACCAATGACTCTCAGGTCGAATACTGTGGACGCATTTATCTGCGACTATATACCTCGCCGACGTCACCTTATTATATAGTGCTCAATCAGCAGGGACTGACCATACGGCCAGGCGAGACCATAAGGCGAGACTTCAAGCTCACGCCGCTCAACTCGAGTATAGGCACATTCTACTTGCGCCTGTATTATGATAACAATCTGTTTGATGACTCACTGACCTTGATGAAGAACTTTGTGGATGATCCTATAGTTGTCGTGCCTACGTCAATAGACGAAGTACAGGTAGACGAGGCAGAAGGTACAGCTGACGAGATAGTTGTATATTCGGTATCTGGAGTTGCGGTGATGAGACGTAGGGGATATACTGTAGAGCAGGTTGTTGCTGATGATACCTTGCCGAAAGGCGTGTGGATTATCAATGGCAAGAAGTATGTGAAGGGTTGATGATAATGTATAGAACAATATAAAAATCAGATAATTATGGAAGTGTTATGGTCTATAGGACAGTTTGTCGTGGGCTTGGTGCTTATACTCAAGGGAGCGGACTGGCTTACCGATGGAGCTTCGGCGTTTGCTCGTAAGCTACATGTGTCAACTATGATAATAGGTCTCACCATCGTGGCGTTTGGTACCTCTGCACCCGAACTTGTAGTGAGTGCCCTATCGTCGGCGGAGGGGCATTCAGATATGGCTATAGGCAATATCATAGGTAGCAACCTGTTCAATTCGCTTGCCATCATGGGCGTAACAGCCCTTATATCGAGGGTCAAGTGTACTCGCAACAATATAGCATACGAGATACCGATGTGCATATTAGCATCGGGTGTGCTCTTTGTCATGGCAAATGACACGCTTGTCAATGGAGCTGACGCCGGCAGCAATGTCATCAGCCGTTCGGAGGGTATCATCCTCTTGTGCTTCTTCCTTATATTCTTAGCATACACATTTGTCTCGGCAATGGCAGGCCGTAATAGCGCTGACGTATCAGGCGAGACAACAGGCGATGCGCCTAAGGAGATGCCGGTGTGGAAGTCCATACTGCTCTTTATCGTAGGTCTTGCCTGCCTGGTATTTGGTGGCGACTGGCTTGTCGATGGAGCTTCGGCAATAGCTCTCGAGATGGGTGTCAGCCAGTCCATA
This sequence comes from Bacteroidaceae bacterium, assembly GCA_045597745.1. Taxonomy (GTDB): domain Bacteria; phylum Bacteroidota; class Bacteroidia; order Bacteroidales; family Bacteroidaceae; genus Minthosoma. Next base: position 14,125 of record JAZLKQ010000111.1, read on the forward strand.
GTGGCATTGACCATAGTATCAGCAGGTACTTCATTTCCTGAACTTGTAACGTCCATAGTGGCTGCTCGCAAGGGCGACACCGATATGGCTATGGGCAATGTGGTAGGTAGCAACATATTCAACGTACTGATGATACTCGGTGTGTCATCTGTGATAAGTCCGCTGGGATTGGGCAGCATAGGGCTGATAGACTTTGCTGCATTGCTCTTGTCTGCCGTAGCTCTGTGGAGCGTGAGCAATTTTGGCAGGCGCAAGTACACTATCACCCGTACCGAAGGTGCCGTGCTTGTGCTGATGATGATAGCATACTATGTGTATATCGTCATGCAGACACTCTGATGGGGTAGGGCAGACGTGCTTGTAGCGACATCATGCTGATGGCGTGATGACTGCCTGATGATTATTGATAATACGAAACTTGAAAATAAAACAATGGCAACAGTAGAAATAAGAAACCTCTCGATAGGTTATAAGCAGAAAGGTGACGACAAGGTAATAGCAAGCAGACTCAATGCCTCCTTGCAGACAGGTGAGCTGACATGTCTGCTCGGTCCAAATGGTGCGGGCAAATCCACCCTGCTCCGTACGCTTTCGGCTTTTCAGCCACAATTGGATGGTGACATCATAGTGATGAATCGTCGCTTGTCTGAGTACAAGTCGAGCGAACTTGCACGTCTTGTCAGCGTAGTGCTTACGGACAATTCTGGTATAAAAAACATGACTGCATACGAGGTCGTGGCGATGGGGCGTAGCCCATACACTGGCTTCTGGGGCAAACTCACAGATAAGGACAAGAAGGTGGTAGACAAGTGCCTGACTTGGGTAGGCATTACGGACTTGCAGGACAGAAAGATGCAGACGCTTTCCGATGGTGAAAAGCAGAAAGTGATGATAGCCAAGGCAATAGCACAGGAGACACCTATCATATATCTGGACGAACCAACCGCATTTCTCGACTATCCAAGCAAGGTCAGCATGATGATGCTCCTCCATCGTCTTGCCCGTGCGCTCAAGAAGACCATCTTCCTCTCAACCCACGACATAGAGCACGCACTGCAGATAGCCGATCAGGTATGGCTGCTCGACAAGGCGAAAGGACTCGCTACAGGTATGCCGGAAGACCTGAGCCTGCAGGGCAAGATAGAGGAGTACTTCCTGCGAGACGGCTTGTCATACTCACGTACCGACTGCTCGTTCAGCATTGTGCATGAGACAGGACGTAGGGTCTTTGTCGAGGGGAATGCCGATAGCCTGCAGTATGTATTGTGCAAAAGGGCCTTTGAACGAAACGGAATCAGTCTCGTCACAGAGGGCGAGACTGATAATGACAATGTGGTAGTCAAAGTGTTGTCAGACGGTATGTTTAGCCTTTGTCAGGGTAAAGACGAGGTGATACGTTCACGCAACATAAAGGACGTAGTCGCCATGACCAACTCTACCATTGTAAGAGCTCAAATCAAGGCTCTTGAGTCTTGACCGTAGTTTATCCGCAAGTAGTCACAGGGTTGCCACAGAGTTCATTGTTGCGTATCCATCCAGAGTGCTTGCCGTCGATGGTCTTCACCTTGACCCATGCGCCCTTGAGGTCAACTACACGAAACACTGTGTACTCCTTGCTTGTGTATGATACAGCTGACGATGCGCTTGGCTGTTGACGGAGAGTGAACTTTACGCCACCGTCGCCCAATGTGTTGCAAGCCGTTACAGATGAGTGAACCCAGCATTCGCTATTGACCTTAGAAAGAGGGTTCTTGTCATCATCGTAGCTATATGCACTGCTTTTCACAACCTTCATCCAGCCATTACGAATCTCAGAAACGGCGAAGCTGTACGAACCGTCTGTCGACAACTTTGCCACGACACCGCCTCCAGGACTGTTGCGTATGTTAGTTACTGGCCCATCATTGTCTAAGATGTAAATGGTAAGATAATTTGAACTCTGTGCGAATGCGGTGATGGCAAGCAGTGAAGCAAGCATCATGATGTAAAGTCTTTTCATGAGATGTAAGTTTATTTGTTAGTTATAAAAA
>JAZLKQ010000112.1:0-4009 GCA_045597745.1 Bacteroidaceae bacterium
TATTCGAGTGTGTTGTTCGCTTTCATCTTCAATATCCACCTCATAAGTTTCCGGATTGTAGTTAAGGCTACTGTTGAGCACATTCTCAACATACGACATAGGTCCACGCCGCTTGCCCTCTGCAAACTTCATCGAAACAAAAGCGTCAAATCCTACGCCACACGTACAGAAGAAAGGCAAGAGGTTGATACGCCCATAATCTATCTTCTCTGCCATGCCGTCGTTGATCAAGCCAATTGCTGCTATAGAGTCAAGCGGTATATGCAGATGTCTCGCAAGACCATTGCCTGAGCCACACGGAATGATAGCAAGTGCCGTATCTGTATGTATCAGCGCACGGGCTATCTCATTGACAGTACCGTCACCACCAATAGCGCATACGATATCCACATGGTCATTAGCCGCCTCTCGCGCAAGTTCTGTAGCATGTCCTGCATATTTTGTAGGGCATACTACATATTCATATTTACTCAAGTCGAGAAATGTCTCAATCTGAGTAAGTATCATATTCTTGTCTATCGTGCCTGATTTCTGATTGACGACGAACACTATCTTCTTCTTCTCACTTGCCATATTCATATCGATGTCGATATCATATATCACTCTAAAAAAGCAATGCAAAAATACTAATTTCATCAATATCAACGCAGAAATTAGTGTTAGTTTTTGTCAAAACTCATTTTTTTCCTTCAAAAAGAATGTTATAAAGCACTTTTTTATTAACTTTGCCCCCTGTTATGGCATGACTAGCCAAATCAACGAAGCAAACAACAATAAACAATAGTGCAGAGCTATTTGTTCAGATGTCTACATAATAATTTATATTAAGGTATAAAGATGACAGAAAATGGTTCTACACGCCAATATTTATTATGGGTTTATTACAAGAAAGATTAAGTAAGTTTAGAGAGCCTCAGAAGTACATGGAGGCAGGTGTCTATCCTTACTTTAGAGAAATCGACAGCCATCAGGACACAGAGGTGACAATGGCAGGAAAGAGAGTTCTCATGTTTGGTTCTAATTCATACATGGGTCTCACTTACGACAAAAGAATATGCGATGCAGCTATCAAGGCCATCGAGAAGTATGGTACTGGCTGTGCAGGTTCACGTTTCCTCAACGGTACACTTGACCTTCATATTCAACTCGAAAACGAGCTTGCCGAATTTGTAGGCAAAGAAGAAGCACTTGTATACTCTACAGGCTTCACAGTCAATTCAGGCGTAGTTTCCGCTCTTACAGGTCGTAACGACTATATCCTCGGTGATGATCGTGACCACGCATCAATCGTAGACGGACGTCGTCTCTCATACTCTACTTTCTTCCATTACAAGCACAATGACATGGAAGATTTGGAGCATCAGCTTATGCGTTGCCAGCCAAATGCAATCAAGCTCATCGTAACTGATGGTCTTTTCTCAATGGAAGGAGACCTCGCTAAGCTGCCTGAAATCGTAGAGCTCAAGAAGAAGTACAACGCTTCAATCATGGTAGACGAGGCTCATGGTCTTGGAGTTTTCGGTAAGAATGGTAGTGGTACATGTAACCACTTTGGTGTTACTGATGACGTAGACCTCATTATGGGTACATTCTCCAAGTCTCTTGCTTCAATAGGTGGATTTATCGCTGCAGACAAGGATACCATCAACTGGCTTCGTCACACTTCACGTACATATATATTTAGTGCAAGTAATACTCCTGCAGCTACAGCCGCAGCTCTTGAGGCACTTCGAATCCTCAAGTCCGAACCAGAGCGTCAGGAGAACCTCTGGAACATCACCAACTATGCTCTCCAGCAGTTTAAGGATGCAGGATTTGAGATTGGTGAGTCAGAGAGCCCAATCATCCCACTATATGTAAGAGATGCCTACAAGACATTTGAAGTGACTAAGTTGGCATTTGACAAGGGCGTGTTTATCAACCCTGTCATCCCACCAGCATGTGCTCCACAAGACACTCTTGTTCGTGTAGCCCTCATGGCAACTCACACAAGAGAGCAGGTTGACCGTTGTGTTGCAGCTCTTGTTGACAGTTTCAAAGAACTTGGTCTTCTTAAATAATTGTCGAACATAAATTTATTACATATATGATTTAGATAAACAAAAACTCCGCAAGTCTTCACAATAGACATGGCGGAGTTTTCGTTATATATAAGCATAAACAACAAACATAAAATAACTTGGATATATATGTGTGGAATAGTCGGATATATCGGAAAGAGAAACGCTTACCCTGTACTTATCAAGGGACTAAAGCGACTAGAGTATAGGGGCTATGACAGTGCCGGTGTTGCTCTCATTACAGACAGCAACGAATTGCAAGTGTACAAGACTAAGGGCAAGGTCGCCGACCTCGAAGCTCATACAGAAGAAAAGGATGTGACAGGAACCATCGGTATTGCACATACAAGATGGGCTACACACGGCGAGCCTAACTCTACCAACGCTCATCCACACTTGTCCACTTCTGGCAACCTTGCCATTATCCATAATGGTATCATAGAAAACTACTCCACACTCAAAGAACAACTCAAGGCAAAGGGCATAGAATTTAAGAGTAGCACTGATACTGAAGTGTTAGTACAGCTTATAGAATACGTACAGCAGAAGCGCAACGTAGACCTTCTGACAGCTGTAAGACTTGCCCTCAGACAAGTAATTGGAGCGTATGCTATCGCCGTACTTGACCGCAGAAAGCCAGATCAGATTATAGCCGCAAGAAAGAGCAGCCCATTGGTTGTAGGTATTGGCGAAGACGAGTTCTTCCTCGGGAGTGACGCTTCACCAATCATCGAGTATACAGACAAAGTTGTTTATCTTGAAGATAAAGACATTGCCCTCATACGTAAAGGTCATGAGGTTGAATTTATAGACTTCAACAACTCAAAGCTTGAGCATGAGATCAAGACTGTTGACCTCAATCTTGGACAGATTGAGAAGGGAGGCTTCCCTCACTTTATGCTCAAAGAGATATTCGAACAGCCAGAGTGTCTTAAGGACTGCATGAGAGGCCGTATCAATGTAGAGGCAAACAATGTAGTACTGTCTGCAGTTATTGACCATAAAGAGAAACTCGTCAATGCTCGCAGATTCATTATTGTTGCCTGTGGTACAAGTTGGCACGCAGGACTTATCGGCAAACAACTGATCGAGAACTTCTGCCAGATACCTGTAGAGGTGGAATATGCAAGCGAGTTCAGATACAGCAATCCTGTCATCAACAGTTCAGACGTAGTTATAGCTATATCACAATCTGGTGAGACTGCTGACACTCTTGCAGCCGTCGAACTTGCACGCAAGCGTGGAGCTTTTATCTATGGCATTTGCAATGCAATATGTTCGTCAATACCAAGAGCAACTGATACAGGTTCGTACATTCACGTAGGTCCAGAGATTGGTGTTGCATCTACCAAGGCATTCACAGGTCAAGTCACTGTACTTACCATGCTTGCCCTTGCTTTAGGCAAAGAGAGAGGTACAATATCTAACTCGGAGTATGCTAATCTTGTAAGCGAACTGAGTTCGATACCGGAGAAGATGGAAGAGTTGCTCAAAGTAAATGCTCGTATCAAGGATATAAGCCGTATCTTCACATACGCACACAACTTCCTATATCTTGGACGCGGATACAACTACCCTGTAGCTCTCGAGGGAGCACTCAAGCTCAAGGAGATAAGCTACATCCATGCCGAAGGCTATCCTGCAGCAGAGATGAAGCATGGCCCTATCGCTCTTATTGATGAAGAAATGCCAGTCGTAGTCGTGGCAACTCAGAATATGCTCTACGATAAGCTCATGAGTAATATCCAGGAAATAAAGGCGCGTAAAGGCAGGGTCATAGCTATTGTCAATGAGGGTGATACCCGAGTAAAGGATCTTGCTGACGAATGTATCGAACTGCCACACACAGTGGAATGTCTGGAACCGCTACTTGCAACCATACCTCTGCAGATGCTCGCCTACCACATTGCAGTATGTAAGGGTAAGGACGTAGACCAGCCTCGCAATCT
>JAZLKQ010000113.1:0-1726 GCA_045597745.1 Bacteroidaceae bacterium
CGATTTGTGACTTAATAAAGCCCTCAATTTCGTACTTGATGCCTAATAACACACCACTTCTTATAGCAGTATCCGTGTCTACTCCAATAGTAGGCTTTGGACCTTTGGTCTTGACGAGAGGCAGCTTGGCGGTGTATTCATGCAGAGCCTTAAATCTCATTGCCATACCTGGAGATATATTGCCGCCGAGGTACTCCCCCTTGGCTGTGACAAGGTCGTAAGTGATGGCTGTACCGAGGTCGATGACCAGAAGGTCATGTCTACCGTTGCCTGCATAGTATGCTCCTATAGCAGCGGCAAGTCGGTCCATGCCAAGTGTCTTAGGTGACTTGTATTTGTTGGTGATAGGCACAGGAGTTTCTGGCGACATGTAGATGATGTCATCGATACCTGTGGACTCAATCTTTGCTTTCATCTCATCTGTGACGTTAGCAGTAGAGCATACTATGCAGTGGTCTGCCCCATAGCTTTTGGCTATGTGGGGCAGAGGTGACAGGTTATGGCCTTCTATCCTCTTGAACAGGAGCATAGTAAGTCCATCAAATATTGCTATCTTGGTTGTAGTATTCCCTATGTCTATCGTTAGATTCATTGTCCTTGAACTGAACTTTCTGCTTTATGCCTATTGGTAGTCTTTGAGTTACCTTTGCCTTTCCCTCTACCTTTAGAATATGACTTTTTACCATGGTGGTGATAGTTCCTCTTGCGTCTGTCACTGCCACTTGGCTTCTTCATATCAGGTTTCTCGCCACATCCTTCCGGCAGTTTAGGCTTGTCGATGCTCTTCTCGATGAGTTTCTCGATCTTGAGAAGGTTAGGATAGTCTTTTTGAGTGACAAGCGTAATAGCCTGCCCCTCGCGGTTGGCTCTTGCTGTACGTCCAATGCGATGTACATAATCTTCTGGATCACGTGGTACATCATAATTGATGACCATCTGTATATCGTCTATGTCAATACCTCTGCTGACGATGTCTGTGGCAATAAGTATATTTACTCGGTTGTTCTTGAAGTCGCGCATTATATCATCTCGCTCCTTCTGTTCGAGGTCAGAGTGCATGGCGCCCACATTAAGGCCTTTCATCTTATATGTACGGGCAAGTTCCTTAACCTTCTGTTTGGAAGAGCCGAACATGATGACTCTGTCGAGAGTCTTGTCTTCAAAGATCTTTGCCAAGATTCTCTCTTTCATGTTCTCATGACAGAGATATGCTGTCTGCTGTATCTTTTCTGCAGGTTTTGATACTGCAATCTTTATCTCAACAGGATTGTGTAGTATGTTGTTTGCGAGTTTCTGTATGTTTTCTGGCATTGTAGCAGAAAACATGATAGTCTGTCTATTATCAGACATATAACTTGCAATCTTCATGATGTCGTCGTAGAATCCCATGTCAAGCATACGGTCAGCTTCATCAAGTATAAAGAATGAAACCTTTGACAAGTCTACATGTCCCGATGCAAGATGGCTGATAAGTCGTCCTGGAGTGGCGATGATAATGTCAGCTCCAAGTTCAAGTCCTTTTCTTTCCTGCTCAAACCTTATGCCGTCGTTTCCTCCATATACTGCGACACTTGATACTGGCATGAAATAAGCGAACCCTTCTACCTGTTGGTCTATCTGCTGAGCAAGTTCACGGGTAGGAGACATGATGATGCAGTTGATGGCATCCTGTGGATATTCTCCAGTATTGAGTTCGTTGAGCACAGGCAGCAGATATGCGGCTGTC
>JAZLKQ010000114.1:0-3460 GCA_045597745.1 Bacteroidaceae bacterium
TTACGGAAGCCTCCTTTTATTATATCCGCATGTTTCTTTATACACGTCCGGACAATTAATGTGAAACGTGCGGTCGATTCAGCTCATACGTGCGGTCGATTTAGCTCATACGTCCGTATGTTTCATGTCAAACATACGGACGTCTCGCTTATTACTTCTTGACAACCTTGAGCACACCATCGCTTGGCAGACAGAGGAGACCCTCAGCTTGCTGAGTATCAGCCTTGTATGTACGCCACTCGATATTGCTCCAGTCTATCTTGTCAGTACTCTGTGCAACGGCGACATGAGGTATTGCGCTACCATCCTTGATGAGTATGACGATAGGCAGTTCGCCAGTCTGTATGCGCTGCCAGCCCGGTGAATAGACCTTGCCTGTCTGGTAGTCAATCCACTTCTGACCTGCCGGTAGATATACGTTGCGCTCTGTACCATCTTCGAGCATAGGTGCAACGAGCATGTTGTCACCAAACATGTATTCGTCTTCGACAGTCCATACGCCTGGATCATTAGGGAACTCGAGCAGGAGAGCACGCTGCATTGGCCATCCGTTTTCAGTACATTTCTTTGACTGAGCATAGACGTATGGCATGAGGCGGTACTTGAGTTCGGCACACTTGCGGTAGTAAGCTACGAAGTCATCATTGTATAGCCATGGCTCAGTCTCCACTCCGTGTACACGGCTATGAGAGGTGAGAAATCCGTAAGGCAGCCAACGGCGATAGAGATTCTCCGGGCTCTTGGTGACGAATCCACCGATGTCGTTGCTCCAGAAGCAGAATCCACTCATGCCGAACGACAGTCCGCCACGTATGTCACCCTGCAGACCTGTGTTGGTCGTAGCGGCGTCGCCACCCCAGTGGAGAGGGTAGCGCTGACTGCCAGCCCATGCCGAACGCGCCCAGATGATGCCTTCGCCACCAGATGTCTGCTTGATGATGTCGTATGCCGCCTTATTGTATCTTACAGGGTAGATATTGTGTTCGTAGAGTCCACTCTTGCCGCTCTTGTAGTAGCCATTGTCAAATGGTGCAGCCTCGCCGAAGTCACACTTTATGACACCCACACCCTGCTTGATAAGTCCAGCAAGCTTGTCCTGATACCAAGCCACCGTTGCAGGGTTGGAGAAGTCGAGCACGGCATCCTCGTATGGTAGTTGTCCCTTGTCGTTGTGAACGTATAGGTCCTTCTCAATGAGTTCGTTGAAGTACTTGTTCTTTGGCGTAAAATAAGGCAGCTGCCAAAGGCATACATGAAATCCGTCCTTCTTCATGTCAGAGAGCATCTTGGTAGGATTCTTAAATCGGTCTTTAGCAAACTGATAGTCACACTGCCAGTCGACACCAAACCATCCAGTGTCAAAGTGTATCACATCCGTAGGCAGCTTGAGGTCGCGCAGATGCTTTGCCACGTCACGGCCTTCCTGTTCGGAGAAGTAAGTGATACGGCTCATCCATGTGCCAAATGACCACAGCGGTGGCATCTCAGGACGTCCTACAAGCGCAGTGTACTGGCTGAGTATCTCCTTTGGACTGCCGAAGAATATGAAGAAGTCCATCTGTTCGTCAGCCATGAATAGCTTTGATGCACCTATGTACGAATGACCGAAGTCACAGGTGACAGGGGCAGATGTATGCATGAACATGCCGTAGCCCTTGCTGCTGAAGAAGAATGGTATTGGCTTGTACATATCCTGGCCTTCAGGTCCCTGAGGGTCGGCGACAAAGAGATTGACCTTTTGTCCGACCTTGTTGAGTGAAGTGAAAGACTCTCCACAACCAAATATCTTCTCGCCAGGCGAGAGTGAGAATACAGGGTTGATGGCACGACTATTGTCCGCACCACGCTTCATGAAGAGGAATGGAGGAACCTTAATCTGGGTAGAGTCATTATCGCTCCATACACGTGTATGAGTCAGTTCTTTGCCGTTCTTGTCCTTGAGGACAATACGCCAAGGATAGTTCTTTATCGTTATCGAACCTTCTGCAGACTTGTACGTCACACCGTCAGCAGACTTGGTTACAGTCCATGCTGAACGTCCATCCGCTGGTTTGCCTACGAGCATCACCTCGTCGCTGTAGTCGTCCTTAGGTATGACAGGCGATGTGTAGACACGCACTCTGACAGTGCTGGCATTGACAGGTTCGATGTTGAACTGCAGTTGCGGATTCTGCTCGTATGCGGTATTAGGGAAGTCAAGAGACTGCAGAGGCTGATGCAGGTAAGTGTTGGCGTTGAATGCCTGTCGAGGCATCAGCTGTTCACGTTTCCATTGCAGCACACCCTTTCCTGTGGAAGTGTCAAAACTAACGAGACTGTCAGCAAAGAAGTATGTATTGCTAAAGTCCGCAAACTCTTGGCTCATGTCCTTAGGCTGGTCAAGCAGATACTGTATGCCACCGTTGGTACGTAGCTGAGCATTCATAGCCGATGGCACCATCATAGATGCCATAGCGAGGGTCAGTAAGTATTTCATATTGTATCGGATGAATTATGATTCTTTATGCATTATTCAAGGCAAAGCTAATCAAATTAATATACATTACAAAGCAATCGATGTACATTTGTCATAGTATTGCCAATTATTACGACTACTTTACACCAAAAACAAGATTTTCTTTATATCTTTGCACGCAAATAACAAATTATTACACACATATATAAGGTATAATATGAAACAAATCGTACTAAGCGGCATCAGGCCAACGGGCAATCTGCACCTCGGCAACTACTATGGTGCCGTACAGAGCTTCGTGAAGATGCAGGAGGAATACAACTGCTATTACTTCATCGCAGACTGGCATTCACTCACGACACATCCTACTCCAGACGATATACAGCGTAGTGCACGTACTATACTTGCAGAATATCTCGCTTGTGGTATTGACCCTGAGAAAGCAACGATATACATCCAGAGTGATGTGCCTGAGACCATAGAGCTCTATCTATACCTCAACATGAACACATACATCGGCGAGCTCGGACGTGTCACCACATTCAAGGAGAAGGCACGCAAGCAGCCAGACAACGTCAATGCAGGCCTCTTCACATACCCTACACTTATGGCTGCAGATATCCTTCAGCATCGTGCCAACAAGGTGCCAGTGGGCAAGGATCAGGAGCAGAATATGGAGATGGCACGCAAGTGTGCACGTAGATTCAATAATATATATGGTGTCGACTTCTTCCCTGAGCCACAGAACTTTCACTTCTCCGATCATGCTATCAAAGTGCCTGGACTCGACGGAAGCGGCAAGATGGGCAAGAGCGAAGGCAACTGCATATACCTCTTCGAGGACGAGAAGACCATACGCAAGAAGGTGATGCGTGCCGTGACAGACAACGGTCCACAGACTCCTAACAGCGAAAAGCCTGAAGTGATACAAAATCTCTTCACGCTCATGGAGATAGCTTCTACAAAGGATACCTACGAATACTTTGACGAGAAGTGGAATGACTG
>JAZLKQ010000115.1:0-2864 GCA_045597745.1 Bacteroidaceae bacterium
ATCTCTAAGGAGCAGGCAATGGCAGAAGAGGCAGAAGCAATGGGTACCGACCCTACGGAGTTCCTTGATTTCAACCCATTTACAGCATCATTCGAGATTAAGGTCAACGCCGAATATGCCAACAATGACAGCCTCACCAACATAGTGAGAGACATCAAGGCAGACCCTGCTGTGATGGATGTCATATACCAGAAGGACCTGCTCGAATCCGTCAATGGCAACATACGCAAGCTTAGTATCATACTGCTTGTCATAGCTGCACTCTTCACATATATATCATTTGTACTCATCAACAATACTGTACAGCTCACCATATTCTCGCGTCGATTCATCATCAACACCATGAAGCTCGTGGGTGCAAGTTGGGGATTCATACGCGCACCGTTCCTACGACAAGGGCTCGTGCTCGGTGTCGTTGCAGCCGCACTCGCCGATGGAGTGATATATGGTGGTCTGCAATGGCTCAAGGACTTCGAGCCTGGCATCAACGCTGTAGTAGACCTCAATGTCATCATCATCGTAGGCACGTCTGTACTTGTGTTTGGACTACTTATCACGTTCCTGTGTACGTTCTTCTCGCTCGAGAAGTACCTTCGTATGAACAGCAACGAACTGTACCATGTCTAACGGCAACCGCCAGTTACATCATCATCATAAAATCAATAATTAACAATAATACATACAATGTCTAACTTAGCATTTGGTAAGATCAACTACATCCTGCTTGCCGTGGCATTTGCCATAATCGTTGTAGGATTTGTACTGATGGCAGGCGACGGCTCAACCAACGAGGCGTTCAACCCTGACATATTTAGTGATATGCGCATCAAGATAGCGCCAATGGTATGTCTATTTGGCTTCTTATTCGTCATCGTTGCCATATTGTTTCCAAACAAGAAGAAGGAATCTGCAATAGAATCGTCTGAAGAACAGACAGCGCAATAAACACCCCATACATCATGAACGAAATACAGGCCCTGCTTATGGGCATCTTTCAAGGCCTGACCGAGTACTTGCCAGTGAGCAGCTCAGGTCACCTTGCTATTGCCGGAGAGCTCTTAGGTGTGCAGGATCCCGACCAGATCATGTCATTTACTGTAGCGGTACATGTGGCTACAGTACTCTCCACCATAGTCATCCTCTGGAAGGAGATCGTATGGATATTCAAAGGTCTGTTCCAGCCTATCAAGGATAAGCGTCTCAATCAGGAACAGGCATATATGCTCAATATCATACTGTCGATGATACCTATCGGCATAGTAGGTGTATTCCTCAAGGACTATATCGAACAGGCATTCAGCGGACTGATAGTAGTGGGCTGTTGTCTGCTCGTCACAGCCGTATTGCTCGGATTTAGCTACTTCGCCAAACCTCGCACGAAGGAGAAGATAACCATCGTCGACGCCCTCGTCATCGGTGTGGCACAGGCTATAGCTGCGCTGCCTGGACTCTCACGCTCAGGTTCTACCATCGGCATGGGACTTATACTCGGTGACAAGAAAGAGAATCTTGCACAGTTTTCCTTCCTTATGGCGATACCTCCAATACTCGGTATGGCACTCCTCGACGTCAAGGACATGTGCGAGATGGGAGTGTCCGAAGCAATGGCAGGCATCTCTACATGGGCGCTCATCATCGGCTTCGTAGCGGCATTCGTCACAGGTTGTCTTGCATGTAAGCTGATGATCAATCTCGTAAAACGAGGCAAGATGATATGGTTCGCACTCTATTGTGCAGTGGTCGGTATAGCTGTCATCATCTGGCAACTCGTAGCATAACACAAGTCTAACCTCCCTACAACCTATGGATTTCATACAGGGCGAAATACTATGCTTCAACAAGCCGTACAGGTGGACAAGCTTCAATCTTGTGGCTAAGGTGAGAGGCGAACTTTCTCATCGCCTCGGCATCAAGAAGCTGAAAGTAGGTCATGCCGGTACACTCGATCCCCTTGCTACGGGAGTGCTGATAATATGTACTGGCAAGGCTACGAAGAAGATAGACGAGCTGCAGAGTCATACCAAGGAATACGTGGCGACCATCAAGCTCGGTGCTACCACGCCGTCGTTTGACATGGAGACACCTGAGGACGGCACATATCCTACAGCACATATTACTCGTGAACTCATAGACAATACGTTGCAGAAGTTCATCGGTCGCATCGAACAGATACCGCCGACATATTCTGCAGTAAAGGTCGACGGTAAGCGCGCCTTCAAGTATGCACGCCAAGGAGAAGAGGTCAAACTCAAGGCAAAGGTGCTTGTAATAGACGAGCTCGAGGTGATGCATTTCGGCAAAGTAAGCGACGCCACCAATCAGGAGGCTCTTAGTGCCGAAGAAGACGCCAAGGAGAAGATACGCTATCAAGCGGACAACGTAGACGGCGAGCACCTCTCGCTCACGCTCAGAGTAGTATGCTCCAAGGGCACATATATCAGAGCATTGGCAAGAGACATAGGCGAGGCACTCGGTTCGGGAGCCTATCTCACAGACCTTGTCCGCACAAGGATAGGCGAATATCGACTGCAGGACTGCATTGATGTAGCAGGACTCGAAGAATGGATGGAAAGGAATATAAATACATAATAATATCACAATATGAAACTGTCACAATTCAAATTTAAGCTTCCAGAGGAAAAGATCGCGCTTCACCCTACATATCATCGAGACGAGTCACGTCTCATGGTTGTACACAAGAGTACGGGCGATATAGAGCACAAGACCTTTAAGGACATCATCGAATACTTCGACGAGAAAGACACATTCATATTCAATGACACACAGGTATTTCCAGCTCGTCTCTACGGCAACAAAGAGAAGACTGGTGCCAAGATAGAGGTATTCCTCCTCCGCGAGCTCAA
>JAZLKQ010000116.1:0-2029 GCA_045597745.1 Bacteroidaceae bacterium
GCGGAGCAGGAGAAGGCAGAAATGAAGAAGGCAGAAGAGGAGAGGCGTAGACGTGAGGCGTATGCTGCTGCGATCAATGTGAAAGAGGAAGAAGAAGGAGGAGAGTCACAATGATAGAAGAAAACAACAAGAGCATATTCAAATCCATAGACTGGTTGACAATCCTGTTCTATGTCATACTTATCACATGGGGATGGTTCTCCGTGTGCGGAGCCAGCTATGACTTCCAGAGTCCAAACGTATTCGGTTTTGACAGCAACTCGGGCAAACAGCTCGTGTGGTGCGCCACATCATTGTGTCTTGGTGGAATGCTCCTGATGATAGAGAAGCGATTCTTCGACACTTCCGCATACTTCATCTACGTCATGATGATACTGCTGCTCATCGTGACGATAGTCATAGCGCCAGACACCAAGGGGTCACGCTCATGGATACCACTTGGTCCGGTGAAGTTACAGCCTGCAGAGTTCGCCAAGTTTTCAGTAGCATTAGCACTTGGCAAGTTTATGGAACGCTACGGATTCAGTATACACAATCTCAAGGATTTCTTCAAGTGCGTAGGCCTTATCATGCTCCCTATGGTGCTCATCGTGTGCCAGAAGGAGACAGGTTCGGCACTCGTATATCTTGTGTTCTTCCTTGTACTGTATAGAGAGGGCATGACAGGCGCATTCCTCTTTACCGCCTTTGCCATGGTAGTGTACTTCGTCGTCGGAGTGCGTTTTGAGAACGAATACATCTCAGACATGCCGACATGCATAGGAGAGTTTGTCGTGCTGTTGCTTGCCATGATATTTACCATAGGCATGACATGGACCGTGGCGGGCAATCCCAAGGCTGCCCGTCTTATGGCGTACGTAGGTCTGGGCACCACCCTGCTGGCATATATGTTTTCGGCATACGTCATACCGTTTGACGTATGCTATGTGCTGCTTGCCCTGGACATACTGATGATATTGTACCTCTTGGGACTGAGCATATACACACGTATATATAAGTACTTTCTCATAACCGCCTTCGCCATGGCGTCCACAGGCATATTCTACGCCTGCGACTATGTGCTGGAGAATGTCATGCAGGAACATCAACGTACCCGTATACAGGTGCTGTTCGGACTAAAGGACGACATCAAGGGCGCCGGCTACAATGTCAATCAGGCAAAGATAGCCATAGGTTCGGGAGGCATACTGGGCAAGGGATTTCTCAATGGTACACAGACCAAGCTCAAGTACGTGCCAGAGCAAGATACCGACTTCATATTCTGCACCGTAGGCGAGGAAGAAGGATTTGTAGGCTCAGCAGGAGTACTGCTCGTCTACCTGTTCTTCATCTGGCGACTGATAGTGCTTGCCGAACGACAACCCGATACGCTCGGGCGAGTCTATGGGTATAGCGTCACGTGCATATTCCTGTTCCACCTTTTCATCAACGTGGGAATGGTGCTTGGCCTCACCCCCGTGATAGGTATCCCTTTGCCATTCTTTAGTTATGGCGGATCATCGTTATGGGGATTCACTCTGCTGTTGTTCATCTTCCTTCGCATGGATGCCGAACGCAACGTGAAGCGTCAATAAAAATGTTATAAGTTATTAGTTGTAAGATAACAGAAGAAAAGCAAATACCATTCAATTAGTTAGTGAATTTGCGGTACTTGTATTATTTTTATTATCTTTGCACGAGATCGAGTGTGTATTTCCTTTTGAAATGGTAACGCAAAAAGTTGCTTAGAAAGAATATATACCGAGTGACACATATACGCCCGACACTCATCATGGCGATAAAAGGATTGAGGAAGACGAAAGTCTAACGAATGGTTGCAAGTAAGTGACCACTTGCCAGCGGGCAAGGAATGACATATAGGAAAAGCGTTTATGGACGCTTGTTTTTGGTGAATCGAAATTTCCACAACAGATTACTTTCCAAGAACAATGCAGAATAGATGCTACGGATGGATTGTTGTATCTACCCGTTAGCGTACAGAGGGCGTATTGCGTCCTCACGTACGCTTTATGGGTGTATTATATCCTCA
>JAZLKQ010000117.1:0-3631 GCA_045597745.1 Bacteroidaceae bacterium
TCGACGGCCACGACTACTCGGACGATACCAATCCGCTCCTCATCGACAAGGGAAACCCATGTCTTAGGGCAAACAGCGACCTGTATACGTCTCTCACATACAGAATGATGATACCTAAGGGACAGCAGATGCTCACGTGGAACCTTAGATACACACGCAACTTCGACCCTGTGGCAAGTGCCCGATCCTACGACGAGCAGACAGGAGCCTACACGTCGACACGTGTCAATGTAGACGACCGTCAGTACTGGTCGGCAGGTGTCAACTACGACCGCGCCCTGGGAGACTACTTCCGTCTACGTAGCGGTCTGGGCTATACGTCTGCACTCGACCATGGCATCAAGACCATGACCACGATAGATAATCCTATGGAGCAGTTTGAGCAGAGAGATAGGCGACTCAACGGCAATCTCCGCGTGAGCTATGAGAATAACGGCTGGGAAGTCGCGGCAACAGGTTCATGCAGCTATACAGGTACTACCTATTCAGATACAGGCATGGAGGGACTGCACCTGTGGAACTACCGCACAGGCATGGAGGGTCAGTACAAGCTCAGCCACTGGACATTCAACCTCAAGGGCGAACTCGTAGGCAATGCGGGCTATCTCTCCGATATGATCAACCGCAACCGACTCTCCCTCAACGCCAGCATCACCTGGAAGACGCTTAAGAACAAAGGTCTGCTTACGCTCTCTGCAAAGGACATACTCAACCAGATGGACGAGACACACTACAACATCTCGCCTACCGTGCGCAACGAGAGTCGCACAGAGACATTCCACCGCTACCTCGCCCTCACCTTTACATACAACTTTGATGCAAAGGCAAAGAAGGCTTCAAAACATTAACACCCCTAATAATATACTAATATGAAAAGAGCATTATCAATCATCACTACCATGCTGTTGACACTGGCAGTCACAGCACAGACCAAGGACAGCATAGATGTGTCACGATTTGCCGTAGGCTATGACTATATAGTACGCACTACCGACAAGGATGGCAATGCTGTGACCGACTCGTTGCGCACGGTACTGCAGGTAGGCGCTACTGTCACTAAGACCATGGGTTATTACACCCATAAATACAAGGTGCTGGACATTGACTCTGAGGAATACTACGACGAGTACCAGCGCGAGGGTATGGCACATGTACCAACCATCTATCTCACCCTCGCCGACAGACAGATGAACGTCGTGGAGGAGTTGCCACCATGTCGATATACATACATGCAGTCGGCTGACATGCGCTGGACACTGCTCGACGACACGCTTACCGTATGTGGGTACCTCTGCCACAAGGCGCAGACCACATACGGCGGACGCACCTGGTACGCCTACTATACAGAAGATATACCTGCCGCCGTCGGTCCGTGGAAGCTGCACGGACTGCCAGGACTCATACTGAGGGCAGAGGATGGAGATGGGATATTCGCCTTTGTGATGTTTGAGCTCACACAGAGCATCCACCCTATCACAAAGCCTGTCGATGCAAAAACCATCAAGACTAAGCGCGACAACATCATAAAGTTGCGCAACAAGATATGCCTTGACCGACGTTATATGGAGGATCCGACCTACTATCTGACAGATGAAGATAGAAAGTATGGGCAGTATGAAATCTATGGAACAATCGAAGATTACAAACGCAAACATGGCAATACCATCCGTGTTGACGACATTACCTATAAGGTCAATGGTATCGCCGTGCCAAGGTATGCAAAAAGAAGGACTCACTATCAACCTATCGAACTCAAATGACCATGAAACGATATGTCATATTCATATTGTATATGTCACTTGTACTCATAGCCTCGGCACAGGTCAAGGTGACAGGACGTGTAAGCAATCTCGCTGGCAAACCTATACCCGACGTCATAGTCAAGTGCACACTCGACGGCAGAACTCTGGCATACACCACGACCAATGCCCAAGGCGCATATACACTACAACTGGGGCAGACTCCAAGCAAGGAGACTGTAGTGCAATACCGTCATATCAGCTATGAGGTGGAGGAGATGAAGATGCTGATCAAGGAAAAGACTGTCAAGCAGGACATGGTGCTGACAGACAAGGCTATCTCACTCAAGGAGGTCACCGTCAAGGCACCACCTCTGTTGCTGCTCGGCGATACGTTGTCGTACAACCTTGCCTCCTTTCTCGGCAAGGGAGACGTTACGCTCGAAGACGGCCTCAAGCGCTTGCCGGGCATAAGTGTGTCGGACAACGGAGCCATCAAGTATATGGGTAAAGATATATCAAAGTTCTATATCGAGGGAATGGACATGCTTGGTGGCAAATACAACCTTGCCACGAAGAATATACCTGCCCAGTATGCTACTCAGGTCGAGGTCATGAAGCATCACAAGGCACGCAAGATAGATGCCGACGAGGAGAGTGACGCCGTAGCCATCAACGTCAAGTTGAGCAACAAGGCAAAGTTTAAGCCGTTTGGACAACCAGTACTGGGCATAGGACTACGTGAGGACGAACTGCTCGGGGCAGTAGGTGCGACAGGCATGATGTTTACGGACAACTTTCAGTTGCTCGGTTCTGCCAAGTGGAGCAACCACGGCAACTTCGGCTCGTACGACATGATAGACCACTACGGCAACAGCAGCGTCTCCACACTTGCCACAGGCAAGCTCAGCAGATGGAGCGGCGGTCGGCCACCTATTGGAGAATACCTGTACGAGGACAATGCCTTCCTGACGCTCAATGGCATACAGCGTGTAGACAGCAACCGTCAGGTACGCATCAATGCTGACTATGTATATGAGAGCAACCACAACTCGTACGCCAATCATACGCTCTACTTTGCCGATGGACAGAATATCAGCGTCAGCGAGACAAGCCGTCCGTCTACAAGTGTGCATCGTCCTATGATAGAGATGAAGTACGAGAACAATGGCAAGGATCTATACTTCGCCGAGACGTTGCGTCTCAAGGCACAATGGGAGGACAGCGAGTGCCCGATGTTCACGGACGTGCTCAACCAACAGCGACGTGACGCCACTGCAGTCAATGTCGTCAATACTATATGGAGCACGGTAAGGATGGGCAAGCACAAGTTCTCGCTGCAGTCAGACGTGTCGTTTGACCGTGCGCCAAAGGTACGTCTCCTCATGAACGACATTTCGCAGTCGGGACAGAGTACCACCCTCAAGACATACCACGCTACGTCGTTTGATCTCAAGCTCAACAACAAGTGGCGACTCGGACTCCCTGTATACCTCCAGGCAGACTACAACTTCCTCGAGACATCACTCTTCAGACCATCCGCCCCCGCCGCTGCTCAGCCAGGCCAACTTGCGGACCAACAGGCACCGGTACCACCATCAGACATCGTATGGCGTCAAGACCGTGGGGCGCTGTCCGGTTGGAATGTCATGCCGTATGCAGCGCCTGGTACAGAGTGGAGGTCGGCAGACAACAAGACGTACCTCTCCATGAGGGTCAACCTGAGCTGGCGCAACATGATGTACAACTCAAGGTATGATGACAAGCGCACCACATACTCATCGTTCTTCGCCGACCCACGCATCACCTTCCGCTATACCTTCAGCGGCACGTCAGAGATGCAGCTATACACAGGCATCAACCACTCGGCAGGCGACATACTCGACCTCTTC
>JAZLKQ010000118.1:0-2688 GCA_045597745.1 Bacteroidaceae bacterium
TGGTACGACGTCACCCACAAGCCTCCAGGTACCATCGAGTGGGAATAGAAGATAAAAATCTAATATACGATGAGAGCCGGCATCAATCGATGTCGGCTTTTTTTATGCTGTCACACCAATATGCATGATATACTTGTGCAAAATACTTTTTCAATAAAATAATAGATATTCGCAATTAGAACAAAATCGCTATATTTGTATGTCGTAACACTCGAAGCAATCAATCCTCCATTTGATGCACGATAAACATGCGTAACTGGTGTTTCCCCCCCGTGAAATCACTAAGTGCTAATGTTGATGTGCTTACATCAGTAATATATGTGCCAATGAAGGATGACTAGAATATATGATAAACATATCGAAAACTGATATCTATATGAACAAACGAATCGTTGCTCTTACGACTACCGTCATGCTCGGAGTGGTAGTCGCCTTTTCACAAGAAGTGGTGCGAGTTGGCAAGGGAAGCTACGCATCTTATACACCGTATGATAAGTGCAAGACAGATGGACACGATGGTGACCAAAGTATGTATATGCAGTATCGCAAGTTGTATATCACAGAGCGTCCCGGACAAGCTATCCCTACTAACGACTGGTGGACAGATATGCTCAAAGACAGCCAGCCTTACAGCGGACATCTGTGGAGCTATCCGCAATATGTGGAAGCTAATTCCACTGGTGTTGATGTGTCATATCCAGACTATTGGATATGGAATGGTACAGAGATGAAGCCTTCTACTAAAGCTCTGCATCTCACAGCCAAGGATTTCGCTGCGGCTAATGCAACGGAAGAAAACTGGCACGACTGGGACGTGAGTTTCAAGATGGTTGATGGTAAGACGCAAATGTATGTCACATTGGCTCATGGCATGCCATTCACATGGGTAGAAATGAAGGGGTTGACACCACAGATAACAATTCCTGCGGGCGTAAGGCTGATGGATAAGAATGGCGTGGACTTGATATCAGGTGATGATGTTGACGGCATGATTGTCTATGAGGCATCTGGTACTGATGACAGGTCAAATGCCATCACTGAAAAGTACGGTGTCTATTTCCCAGAGACTGTTATCCCGATTTTCCAAGATGGTGTGCTGACACTCGACGGTGACTGTCCATACGTGGTCATCGCTTTACTCAATGCGCTAAGTGATCTCGAGACATATAAGCCGTATGCTCTCAATGTGCCGCGTAGTACAACGGTCGAATGGCAGTACAATGCCAGTGCGGGCAAGGTGACAACAATATGGAAAGTGGATGCGGAGAATCTCAAAACCCACATGATGGGAGGTGATGTGATGCAAGGATTCATTCCTCATCACTATAGAGATGCCGCGACGCCACAGTTCGGTTTCCTTGATGGGAAGGTAAGCCATGTGACCACTAGCATGGACGACATGCGATCACGTGGAGAGTCGATGTCATATCCGACGCCACATGGCCGTCTGCGCTTGGCTGCAGGCAATTCCTTTAAGATAGACTATGCCTTCTCTGGCATGTTGCCATACTATGCCATTCCTGGTGACGCAGGGTTTGACGAAGATATCATGAGAGAGCTGCTGCAGAATTACGCCAATGGCGGCAGTTTCGGTGATGATACCTATTGGGGAGGCAAGGGACTGACTCAGATGGCGCTCTATATGACATTCGCTCGCGAAATGGGCTACGAGGAACTGTTCGACCAGTGTCGTAAGCGCGTGAAGGATGCCATGGTAGATTGGCTGACATGGACTCCTGGCGAGAAAAGCAAATTCTTTGCTCGCGACAACCGATGGGGTGCACTTATAGGTTATAACACATCATATGACAGCGAGACATTTAACGACCATCATTTCCATTATGGCTACTTCACCTACGCAGGTGCCCTTCTGGCTCTCGTTGATGATGATTTCCGTGTGAACTATGGACCTATGCTACGTGAGATTGCACAAGACTACGCCAACTGGGATCGTGACGACAATCGCTATCCTCTGTTCCGTACGTACGACCCATGGTCGGGGCATTCGTTCGCCGGCGGTATGGGCGACGGCAATGGTAACGGACAGGAGTCGTCTTCGGAGGCAATGCAAGGTTGGGGCGGACTCTATCTGCTTGGTGTGGCATTAGGCGATGACACAATGCGCGATGCCGGAATCTTTGGTTGGGTGTCAGAAGCTCGTGCTACAGCAGAGTATTGGTTCGACCGTCACCGTGACAACATTTGGTATAAGGCCGCTGAATATTTCAATGACGATAGCGTAGATGGCTTCCGTGGACCATACAACAGCAATCTCACCTGTCATGGTGTAGGCTGGTGGAATTATTTCTCGGGCGACCAGTTGTGGAATGCTGCTATCCAGTGGATGCCTATCTCGCCATGTCTCGACTATTTGAGCGAAGATATCAGCTATGCTGCTTGGGACTATGAGGAAAACTGGAAACGAAAGAGTATTGGCGGATGGTTTGACAGCTCGGACGAAGGATCACTTGGTGATGGATCGGGCTTGGGTAATGTGGTACTGTCGTATCTACAGCGTTTTAATCCAGAGGAGGCTTCAGAATTGTTCCAGCAGATGTGGGACAACAACCAGTCGACTGTCAAGGCCACAGATACAGGTGGTATCAGTTATTTCATCATACATAATCATCTGACATACGGCGACATAGATTGGCAGACGTCGGCTTCAATACCTACTGCTCGAGTGTT
>JAZLKQ010000119.1:0-2934 GCA_045597745.1 Bacteroidaceae bacterium
CATGGAGTTAAGGGGAGGAAAGTGAAGTAATAACACTTAACGAACGAATATTTGCTGCCAAAGTCCTCTACAAATAAAGTATCGTCATTAACTTGTCATAATACCTTATCTCCACATAACTTCATTATAAATAAACACTAATAGGGGATGTATTGCTATGTGATACATCCCCTATGTTATTTTAGTTTTAGCTTATATATTCATATAACTCAACAATGTTTTGAAACATGGAAAACACGGATTATTTTGTAAGTAGTCATACATAAGCCAATGCACATACATGGCATTAGCTCACACATGTATAATGATACAGAAATAAATAATCAACAAATACGTTATACAAACATCATTCCGTTGTCTATTAAATATCAGCTACAGCATATAAATAGTCAATCCATCCTATCCCTATAGTCTTCATACTGATATTTGCGATAAAGTTCAAAGGTGCCGTCAGAATGTAGCATACCGATAGAGGGATGATTGATGCCGTTGAACATGTTGGTCTTGACCGTAGTATAATGTATCATATCCTCGAATATTATCTCTTCGCCTATCTGGAGTTCATGATCAAAACGCCAGTAGCCCATGAAGTCGCCAGAAAGACAACTGTTGCCTCCAAGACGATAGACACGGTCGGCTATGGCTTCGGTAGGAGTTGCCTCGTCGAGCGTCTCAGCTCCGCGTACAGCTGGGTGGTATGGCATCTCAAGACAATCTGGCATGTGACAAGTGAAGCTAACATTGAGAATGGCTGTCTTGACGCCATGATTCTCCACAATATCCACCACCTTTGAGTATAACGGTCCAGTCTGCCATCCGAAGGCTGAACCTGGTTCAAGGATGACACGAAGGTTAGGGTAACGCTCATGAAATCCGTTGAGGGTGTCGATAAGCAACTGTACGTCGTAGTCCTTACGTGTCATGAGATGACCGCCTCCGAAGTTGATCCACTTGAGCTGGGGGAGCAAGTCGCCAAACTTCTCCTCTATGTGTACGAGTGTACGTGCAAAGACATCGGAACCACTCTCACAATGGCAATGGATATGGAATCCTTGGATGCCGAGCTGGGCGAGAGTGGTGGAGTGGGATGCAAGGTATGCATCGAGGTCGTCACGAAGCACTCCAAAACGTGAGCCAGGGGCACATGGATTGTAAAGCTCCGTCTCTATTTCCGAATATTCCGGATTGACGCGAAGTCCACATGACACTCCTGAAGCGCGGGAGATGTAGCGTGAGAGCTGAGAGACGGAGTTGAAGGTGATGTTAGAACTGTACCTTACTATCTGGTCAAACTCCTCGTCGGTATAGGCTGGAGAATAGGTATGAGCAGGACTACCAAACTCTTCGAAGGCGAGACGCGCTTCGTAGAGCGAGCTGGCGGTTGTGTGGCTGATGTACTCCCTAAATATAGGGAAAGACTTCCAAAGGGCGAATGCCTTGAAAGCAAGTATCACCTCTACATTAGCGCGTTCTGCTACAGAACTGATGAGCTGAAGATTACGACGGAGGAGCTGTTCCTCGATGACGTAGCAAGGATTGGGTATGTTGTTCATTTTTGATATTTTGAATGCTTTCTATTATATTCCGTTTTCGAAAGTATCATGTTAATAAAATTGAAATGTCAAGAATTTGAGAACAAGAGCTTTTTGCTTATGACATTGGATTTGTTGCAACGACTAATAAAACTCTCTTATTCACTAATTCTTGACAAAACAGTATATTAACTAGTGATTACTTGCAAGGGATGTCCTCGATGCGCTGTTGGTGACGACCACCAGCAAACTCTGTTCCAAAGAACTCGTCAAGACACTTACGACAAGTGTCCTCATCGATAAAACGTCCTGGGAATACAATTACGTTGGCATTGTTGTGTTCACGAATAAGGTGTGCAATCTCTGGCTGCCAAACAAGTCCTGCACGAATGCTTTGATGCTTGTTTAGAGTCATAGAGATACCTTCACCTGAACCACACATTGCGATACCTGGATATACCTCGCCCTTCTCAATGCCTTCTGCCAGTGCATGACCATATGTAGCGTAGTTGCAGGAATCTTCTGTGTATGTTCCGTAATCCTTATATTCAATGCCTTTCTCCTCAAGATACTTCTTAACGAATTGCTTGAGTGGGAATGCTGCATGATCAGATGCTAAACCTACTACTTTGATTTCCATCTTTTTATTATATAAAAAGTTCTAGAAACTCTAGAAGAACTAGAATTCCTAGAACTATATTAATT
The DNA here is from genome assembly GCA_045597745.1 of Bacteroidaceae bacterium. GTDB lineage: Bacteria > Bacteroidota > Bacteroidia > Bacteroidales > Bacteroidaceae > Minthosoma. The sequence continues at coordinate 2,238 of JAZLKQ010000119.1, forward strand.
ATTACTTTGATTAGAGCATGCTCTTAACCTGCTTGTAAACATTCTCAGCTGTGTAGCCGAGCTTCTCGTCGAGCACCTTGTAAGGAGCAGAGAATCCGAATGTTTCGAGCCCCCATACCTTAGACTTAGGATCAGCACCGATGAGGAAGCCCTGAAGGTTTACAGGAAGACCTGCTGTCATACCGAATACCTTTGCACCTGCAGGGATTACACTCTGCTGGTATTCTGCACTCTGACAACGGAAGAGACCTTCTGATGGTACAGATACGATACGAACCTTTACGCCGTCCTTGCGGAGGAGTTCAGCACCAGAGATGAGTGTAGATACCTCAGAACCAGTAGCAACACATACTACATCAGGATTCTCATCAGAACCAGCAACTACATAACCACCCTTGCGAGCCTGCTCATAGTCGTTGCCCTCTGGGAGGTTGTTGATGTTCTGGCGAGAAAGGATGAGTGCTGTAGGGCTATCCATGTTCTCCATTGCCATAGCCCATGCAGTTGTTGTCTCCTTAGCATCAGCAGGACGAAGAACGAGAGTAGAGTTCTTGTCATCGTGACGCTTGAGCTTCTCCATGAGACGAATCTGTGCCTCGTGCTCAACTGGCTCGTGAGTAGGTCCATCCTCACCTACACGGAATGCATCGTGAGTCCAGATGAACTTAACTGGGAGCTGCATGAGAGCTGCCATACG
>JAZLKQ010000120.1:0-3971 GCA_045597745.1 Bacteroidaceae bacterium
TAGCACGTGCTCTTGTTTTGTTGCAAAGTACAAGTGGTGCATCAAGTTTCTTGGAGAAGAGTGCTGCTCGCTTGGATCCTCCAACGTCTGGTGTCGCTATAACGAGATTGTCGAGGTTGAGCGACTGGATGTATGGCACTGATACAAGGCTACCATACAGATGGTCAACAGGAACATTGAAGAAACCCTGTATCTGGTCAGCGTGCAAGTCCATGGTGATAAGACGATCGATGCCGGCAACGCTGAGAAGGTCGGCAACAAGCTTTGCACCAATACTTACTCTGGGTTTGTCTTTTCTGTCTTGACGTGCCCATCCGAAGTATGGACATACAGCAATGATGCTGTTAGCTGATGCTCTCTTTGCCGCGTCAACCATAAGGAGGAGTTCCATGAGGTTATCGCTGTTAGGGAAAGTTGACTGTATGAGAAATACATCCTGGCCACGGATTGACTCCTCAAACGAAACTGCAAACTCTCCGTCGGCAAAGTGAGTGATAATCATATTGCCAAGCGGACATCCAAGATTCTCACAGATTCGCTCTGCCAAGTATCTTGATTTTGTTCCTGAAAATACCTTGAAAGGTCTCTTTTCGCTCATCTTGTTTTTATGTATTTGAACTAAGCTTTATAGTAATGCCTTAAAACGACTGCAAAGTTATTACTTTTTTGTTACGTAGTCAAGAGAAAATCTTACAAGTAAAGAAAATGACTGATATTAATCAATGAATCGTCTGTTAAGAGCAGAAAACTCCTCTATTCGGCGGTCGCGTAAGAATGGCCACCAGCGTCTGACGTTTTCGCTTCTCTTCATGTCGATGTCAATGACGTCAACGGACTCTTTGTCAATAGGTGCTCGAAATAGAATCTCGCCTTGAGGACCTGCAACGAAGCTGCTTCCCCAAAATGTGATACCATTAGTTTGTCCTGAAGGATCCTTTTCTACCCCTGTGCGATTGACAGCTATGATAGGCAATCCGTTTGCTACTGCATGTCCTCTCTGGACAGTGGTCCATGCTTCACGCTGTCGCTCTTGTTCCTCTGGTGTGTCACTACTTTCGTATCCTATGGCAGTAGGGTATATAAGTATATCAGCACCGCTAAGTGCCATTAGCCTTGCACCTTCCGGATACCATTGGTCCCAACATACCTGTACGCCTAGCTTCCCTATGCTCGTTTGGATAGGGTGGAATCCGAGGTCTCCTGGTGTAAAGTAGAATTTCTCGTAGTAAGCAGGGTCATCAGGTATGTGCATTTTACGATATTTGCCAGCTATCGAACCATCTTTCTCAAACACTACTGCTGTGTTGTGGTACAGGCCTGTCGTCCTTTTCTCAAATAATGATGTGACAAGGACAATTGATAGTTCCTTTGCCAATGCGGAATAGAACTCTGTAGACGGACCTGGTATTGTCTCTGCAAGGTCAAACATCTGGGTGTCTTCTGTCTGGCAGAAATACAATGAGTTGTGGAGTTCTTGTAATACAACGAGTTCCGCACCCTTTTCCGCTGCTATGCGTATATTACTGGATAGCTTTTGCATGTTGGACTGTACATCCTCAGTGCAAGCCTGCTGTATGATTCCTACTTTCATTATTGATTGATGAGTTTGATCTGATGAAACATGCCATACAGGTAGATGAATATTGATTTGTAATGTTGTGCAAAGTTAATGTTTTTTATTTGTTACAAACTAATTTCTCATTCAAAATGAGAGTGTAATACAACAAAATAGTGCAAACAGGAGGCTTTATTCATCGGAAACTATTATCTTTGCATGATTATCGTAAATAACATAAGGATAATAATAGAGTTTTATGCCTAATATATCAGTTAGAGGAACAGAGATGCCAAGTTCGCCAATACGTAAGTTGGCTCCATTAGCATACGATGCAAAGCAGCGTGGCATCAAGGTGTATCATCTAAATATTGGTCAACCAGATCTCCCAACCCCACAGGTAGCTCTTGATGCTATCAAGAATGTAGACAGGAAGATATTGGAGTATAGTCCAAGTCAGGGTTATCGTAGCTATAGAGAGAAGCTTGTCGGATATTATGAGAAGTATGATATCAAGCTTGATGCAGATGATATCATCATTACCAGCGGTGGATCTGAGGCTGTATTGTTTGCTTTTCTTTCTTGCTTGAATCCTGGTGACGAAATAATAGTACCAGAGCCAGCTTACGCTAATTATATGGCGTTTGCCATCTCTGCAGGCGCAGTTATACGTACTATAGCTACTACTATTGAGGAAGGATTCTCATTGCCTAAGGTGGAGAAATTTGAAGAGCTTATCAATGAGCGTACACGTGCTATACTGATATGCAATCCTAACAATCCTACGGGTTATCTTTATTCACGTCGTGAGATGAATCAAATACGTGATCTCGTCAAGAAGTATGACTTGTATCTGTTCTCCGATGAGGTGTATCGTGAGTTCATCTACACAGGAAGCCCTTATATTTCTGCATGTCATCTTGAGGGAATTGAGGACAATGTAGTACTTATAGACTCTGTATCAAAGAGATATAGTGAATGTGGTATTCGTATAGGAGCCCTCATCACAAAGAATGCTGAAGTGAGAAAAGCCGTGATGAAGTTCTGTCAGGCACGTTTGTCTCCACCTCTTATAGGTCAGATTGTTGCAGAAGCTTCGCTTGATGTGCCAGAATCTTACTCACGTGATGTGTACGATGAATATGTAGAGCGCAGGAAGTGTCTTATTGATGGCCTCAATCGTATACCTGGAGTATACTCTCCAATACCTATGGGAGCGTTCTATACTGTAGCGAAACTTCCAGTAGATGATTGTGAGAAGTTTTGTGCTTGGTGCTTGAGTGAGTTCAACTATGAGGGTGAAACGGTAATGATGGCTCCAGCGTCTGGATTCTATACAACTCCAGGAGCAGGAAGAGATGAGGTTCGTATAGCATACGTGCTTAAGAAAGAAGATCTCACACGTGCTCTCTTTATACTTAGAAAAGCTATTGAGGCTTATCCAGGCAAAACTATCTGATAGCTTCAGTATTACAATAAAGAGGCAAACTACTGTATAATGTCTTATTTCAACTTTTCTTCGTTCATAGCGTTAAGGTTATACTCTAATTCGAATGGCAAGAAGCGTATTTCTCGCCCAGCTATTCGTATAGCTATTGGTGGCATAGCAGTAGGTCTTGCTGTGATGATTGTTAGTATTAGTGTAGGACTGGGATTTAAGAGTGAGGTAAGTTCTAAGGTTATAGGATTTGGCTCGCATATACAGGTAGTTAGTCTAACACAAACTCATGAATACGAGATACTTCCCGTAATCACGTCAGATAGTCTCCGCAAGGAGATAATGAAGGTACCACAGGTAAAGCATATACAGGAATATGCTAATAAGCAGGGTATACTTAAGACAGAAGATGACTTTCTTGGTGTTGACTTCAAGGGAGTAGGGGATAATTATGATTTGTCTTTCTTTAGCAAATATCTCGTAGAAGGAGAGATTCCGAAGTTTAGTGCTAAGCAGTCTGATAATGAAATTCTTATTTCTCGTACTGTAGCGTCGTCTCTTGGAATAGGTGTTGGTGATAAGGTGTTTTCTTATTTTCTTGGTGGTGAATCAGTAAGAGCTCGTAGATTTACCGTAAGAGGAATATATGAAACAAACCTCTCCGAATATGATAAGAACGTGGTGCTTACTGATATTTACACAGTTCGTAAGCTTAACAATTGGGAGGCGGACTGCTCATCAGGATACGAGATAGCAATAAAGGATTTCTCCCAAGTTGAGCAGGCCACGTCACAACTTGTAGATAGAGTCAATCATCATTTGGATAGAAATGGTGCCACGTATGGAGCGTTCAGCATCTATGAGTTGTCTCCACATCTGTTTGCGTGGCTGGATGTCTTGGATATGAATGTGCTTATCATATTAATACTTATGATGTTTGTGGCTACATTTACTATAATATCAGGTTTGCTCATTATT
>JAZLKQ010000121.1:0-1334 GCA_045597745.1 Bacteroidaceae bacterium
TGGAGATTGCGGGCATGATGATGCCCGTAATCCACATATATATACTTGCCTTCAGTTCCTGCCACAGGTATATGATGCCTGTGACAGTACCAAGTATCTCGAGAAATAAGTCAAACGTAAGTTCCATCAGTCATGTTAGAAGTTCAGACTCAAGCGTGCCATGAAGTGACATGGAGCCTGAGGAGCAAAGCCTGCCTCGTACAGGTCTGTAGACCATGCGTATGCCTTTCCGTTAGCATCCTTTGCTACTTCACAGTAAGCCCATCCGTTGTTGTCGTACTTCTTGGAGAAGATATTGTAGAGTGTACAGCCGATAGTTGCAGACTTGATGCCACGCATCTTGAATGTGTAGCTCAGGTCGATATTTGTAGTGAAAATGTCGTCAAGCATCATGCTTACGTTCTGACCTTCTGCAACAAATGACTTAAATCCTGTGTTGGTCATGTACTGTTCGCCGATATACTGAGTCATGATCTGTGCCTTAAGTCCACGGTACATAAATGAGAACACGTTGTTGAAGATGACGTCTGGTGAGAATGATATTGGCGTGTCGCCGAGGGTGATGCTTCCCTGGTCTGCCCAAGTGTCCTGTTCAAGAGCGTTGACAGTCCAGTTCTTGTTGCGATTCTTAGAGAATGTTGCGTTAGCATCCCAACGGAACCACTTGACTGGCTGGAGTGCAGCCTCGAGTTCTATACCCATACGGTATGACTTACCGCTGTTGTCATTGCTTGCTATCATCTCGCCGATCTCGTTGAGCTGACCTGTGAGGACAAACTGGTTAGCATAATTCATCATATAGAGGTTTGCACCAGCAGAGAATATGCTGCTCTGATACTTGTAGCCTGCTTCCCAGTCTGTGAGACGCTCTGCCTTGAGGTGCGAACCGATATTGTCCTCATAGTCATTGCGTGTTGGCTCCTTGTGGCCGATGGCAAGAGAAGCGTATATGTTGTTGTGCTTGTTGATCTTGTAGAATATACCGAACTTAGGATTGAAGAAGTCGTATGTATATTTCTCTGCAAACTTGATCTGTCCATCATCGCCAAAGTCATCAGAGAGGCCATTCATGCGAGTGCTTGTATGACGGTACTGGAGGTCAACGTATGCGTTGAGACCAGGGAGGAACTCATAGTTGAGCTTTGCATAGATGTTGCCGTCTATCTTCTTGGAGTTGTTGTCATAATACTTGTGGTTAGGGTCGAGAGCACCAAGATAGTTCTTTACCCAGAGCACGTTACCATAGTGGTCGCCGTCGTACTTGTTCCAACCACCGCCAAAGTTTGCAGAGAGACCATTGTGATTGTCAAAGTTGAGTGACGCTATGGCTCCAT
>JAZLKQ010000122.1:0-2731 GCA_045597745.1 Bacteroidaceae bacterium
GGTTCGCTGGCATCCATCCACCATGCGTCCATGCCGATAGTACCGAGCTTCTCATAGAGCTGACGCCAGAATATCTTACGAGCCTCAGGGTCGTATGCGTCATAGAATGCGTACTTGAATCCGAGCCAGTCGTTGAGCTGGTCCTTGATAGACTGCTGATAGATGTAACCCTTCTCGTTGAGTTCCTTGAAGTTGTCCACTTTAAGGTAATACTTTGGCCAGCAGCTGATCATGATCTTAGCGTTCTGCTCGTGTATCTTGTCTATCATGCCCTTTGGATCCGAGAAGCGCTCAGGGTCAAACTCAAATGCGCCCCATGAGTCAAGTACCCAGTAATTCCAGTCCATGACGATATTGTCGATAGGGAGATGACGCTGACGGAATCCTGCAAGCGCATTGAGGATCTCGTCCTGAGTCTTATATCTCTCGCGGCTCTGCCAGTAACCGAGCAACCACTTTGGCATAATCTGTGACTTGCCTGTGAGCGTACGATAGCCAGAGATCACCTCGTCGGCATTGTCGCCTACCATAATATAGTAGTCCTCCTGCTGAGTCATCTCACTCCAGAAAGAGAGCTTCTGCTGCTCGCTGTCAGCGACTGGTGCAAGCGCACGGAGACCGCAATATGCCTCGCCACCGTCTGGTTTCCATTCGATGCGAATCTTGTACTTCTTGCCCTGCTGAAGTGTTACGTTAAACTTACGTGCATTTGGATTCCATGCAGTACGCCATATCTCCTGGTCTGCAGTATTCTTGTTCTGGAGGTCCTCTGTATATACAGACTTGCCATCGATAAATATCTTCTGATAGCCTGAGTAGTAGTGTGAGAACTTGTATTCGCCTGTAGCCTTAGGTATGATGGTACCTTCGTAAGTGACAAACGCCTTTTCCATAGGGAACTTAGGTAGGAACTTAGCACTCTTGAGGTTCTCGAAGTATACGCTATCCTCACGGCGTATGAGCGACTCTGTCTCAGGTGCTGTATATGTACCTGTCAGCGCACCTTCCTTGCCATCCTTATCTATGAGCTGGAAGACCTGACCGAGCTGTGAGTAGTCGTTAGGATTACCAAAACGGCAGAGCGAATAGCTGTCGAAGAGGATACCATAGTTCTTGCTTGACACGATAAACGGAATACTCACCTTTGTATTGTACTGGAAGAGCTCCTCGTTCTTGCCCTTGTAGTTCCAGTCGTCCGCCTGATGCTGGCCAAGACCATAGAACGCCTCATCCTCTGGCGACTCGAATACCTGACGGTAACTCCATCCTGTATAAGTCTCTGGCTTGCCGTCAGCATGTACCTGAGTAGCCTTGTAAGGGGTAAATGTCTTACCGCCTCCCTTCTGCTCGGCAACTATAGTCTTGCCCTGAAGGTCAGTAAACCACACCTCGCCTGTCTGCTTTGACACGTTGGCCTTGATAGCGTTAGTAGTGAGGGTAACGACATCACCACTCTCTGTGACACTAAACTTAGGCGTAGCCTTCTGTGGCACTATGATAAGACTCTTCTTGTCCGCAAACGCCGTTTCAGGAGTAGCAGACACACGGATAATCTTGTCGCCCATAGCCTGCAGGCGAACCTTCTTTGTCTGGTTGGCAGCCGTACCGCTGAGCGTCACCTCTACGCCGTTGGAGGTCTTGTTGACCTGCTGGGCGAATGTAGGTACACTAAGGAGTACACCTGCTGCAATGATAATAGATCTGTAATTCATGATGGTATATTATTATTTGATTTTATCTTACCATTTATGCATTATAAATGTTCCTCTAAAGCCGACTCCACGGCCTTGTCCATATCGACAGAAGCAAGGCTCCTGTTGATGCACTTGCCGTCACGGTCAAACAGCTGTGTAGATGGTATATTGACCACATGATACTTGACAAGCAGCGACGACTGCAATGTATGGTCATCATACACTGCTGTCCATGGCAGTGAGGTAGCATACCTGCGCCATGCGTCCGCATCCTGACTCATACAGACTTGATAGATCTGCAGTCCACGGGCGCTGTACTTGTCATACACTTCACGTAGTCTCTCTATATGTCTGTCATCTGACGAAGGCACTTCGTAAAGTACGTCCATCAGCACCACACTGCCCTTCATCTGTTCCATACTGCGTGACTGACCGTCAGCATCAGGCAGTAGCACCTCTGCCGTGGTATCGACCACCTGCATAGGTTTCGACGAGTCTTTGTGCTGGTCTACAGAAGATTGCTTGTCACCTCCTGTACATGAGACGGCAAGCAATACTACTATAAGTGTATAAACGAAAATACTGCGCATATATTGTCAATAATATGTTGCAAAATCATCATACGTATGTCGAGGCTTCATCAAGCGTATGTCAAGGCTTGATCGAACGTATGTCGAGGCTTGATCATACGTATGTCGAAATTTGACCGACACTTATACTATGATATATAATATTTATTGAGACACAAAATCTATTGGCTGTGTCATCAGCAAACTCCTCCCCTAAAGTAGGAGCGAAGCGGAGTGGGAGCTTCGCTTGCGACGACGTGAGCTTTAGCGAGCCAAAGGAGTGCCGTAAGGCCTTCGCTGAAAACCGGAGGGGTATTAGTATATTAAATGCAATAAGTTGTATGTATACAATGTATGTAATACCCTCTCCCCCTTCGGGTACTCCCCCTATTTTAGGGGGAGAGTTGCCGTCCGGACGCTTAGACTATAAATTGTATCTAATCGCTATATTATTACTTATACTATCGT
>JAZLKQ010000123.1:0-7592 GCA_045597745.1 Bacteroidaceae bacterium
CCTCCACAGGATATTCCTTTATGACTTCGCCATTCTTCTCGACGGCCTTGACAAATCTTGGCCTTACGAGCTTGCCGCCATTGGCGATGGCATTGTAGAATGTAGCGGTAGATATAGGTGGAATCTGAGTTTCGTATCCGATAGCCATCCATGGGAGAGCGGTCTTTGACCAGTTGCTTCTGTCTGCTTTTGGCATACGTATGATAGGGTCAGCAGCTCCTGCAAATGGCAGTCCGAGCGGTGTGCCGATACCTATGCGACGGAGACCTTCGACAAACTTCTCCGGCTTGTCAGCATAGTGGTCGTCTACGAGTCTGCCGACACCGATGTTAGAAGAGTACATCAGCGTATGGGTGACGTCCATCATGCCATAGCCTCCCTTTGACCAGTTGTGGTCTTTCATGTTGGTGCCATGCATCTTGTACTGACCGTGATTGCCATTGACTTGGTCTGTCATCTTAATCTCGCCATCGTCGAGGGCAACCATGAGCGATGCAGTCTTGAACGTAGAACCAGGTTCGTACAGACCGCCGAGAGCAAAGTTGCGGGCTTCATAGTAGTTGCCATCGCCATATTGCATGAGATTGACCATCGCCTTGACATCTCCAGTCTTAACGTCCATAAGCACCACGACGCCCATAGATGCATTGAGCTCTATGAGTTTCTCCTTAAGTGCATTCTCGCATATATCCTGCATACTCACATCGAGTGTGGTGACTATGTCGTAGCCATCCTCAGCAGGTATGTCAATGATGTCGACAAACTTGTCTCTCTCTTTCTTCTTGTGCTTGATGCCCGGCTTGCCTCTGAGCAGACTGTCAAATGCCAGTTCGATACCTGCTCGTGCAGAGTCCTTACGTGCGTACACCTCTCCGATGAGACGGTTTGCAAGCGAGCCGAACGGCTTGTTGCGAGTGTTGCGGGCTTCGGTAATCAGACCGCTTATGTTGCGTCTCTCGTTGAAGAAAGGTAACTTCAGCAACTCGTTGTGCTGTATGTAGTTGAACGCATATCCCGGGTATATCTCCCAATACCTGGACTTCTTCTTCCAGCCACTGTCAAGCCTTTGTTTGAAGTATGTCGCAGTCTTGTTAGGGCAGATGCGTTCTAGCCCTGCACATAGAGAGTCCAGTTTGGCATGGAATAGCGAATCCTTCTTGTTGTATATAGCGGTGTCCTTGTCAGCGTCACCCGACTGGAAGTCGATATATATGTTGTAGTCAGGCAGGCTGCTTGCCAGCAACTGTCCGTCGGTAGACAAGATGTTGCCACGTCTTTGCTCGACCTTTACGCTGTCCTTCTCAAAACTCTTCTTCACCTCCATCCACCGCTCGCGTTCGACAGTCATCTTAGACACCATATTCCAGACGATGGCTATACAGAACAAGAGTGCAATCGCAACGACTGCAATTATCTTCTTTGATATGAACTCTTTCTTGAATTTCATCTTCTTTCCTCTACAGGTTGTCGGCAGTGCTCTGCCGTGGTGTTACTATGACTATTCGTTATCTTCTTTGTTGATGAGATATGGTGGAGTGGTAGGGTTGACCAACGTCGTGTCACCATATTCTTTAAGTCTCTTCTCGATATTTGACTGGCGAGTGATGTTGAGCAGTACGCTCGACTGTGTGAGCACGTTGTAGTGTTCGCTCTCGAGAGTAGTCTTCAGACTGTCTATGGTGATGATGTCCTGCTGGCTCTGGTATCTGTTGGCAGTATAGACAATCATCAGTACTACGACAAACATGAAGAATGTGATCTGCTTCAGGAAGAACTTGCTCTGCAGTATGTCGCCTCCGATGATGGCACGCAGAGAGAGGTCGCCCAAGTCCTCGTCGTCGTCATCAGTAAACTTCTTGATGGCGGCGATGGTCTCTGCCCGTTCTTCGGCTTCGACAGCTTCCTTGTCCAGTTGCTCGTCTGTCGTAGTGACGTCAGCCTGTGCCTGAAGCTGTTGTTCCTCTTCGTCCTTTATCTTTTTCTTCCTGTTAAACATTAGATCTTTTAGTATTCTAAATAATAATTATGCACGGTGCATTAAGCATTATGCATTATAACTATGCATTCTTCTCTGCAATCCTGAGCTTCGCACTTCTGGACCTTGGGTTGCGCTCCTGTTCCTCCTTGCTTGGAGTGACGACCTTGTTGTTGACAAGTCTGTAAGGAGTGCTTATCCTTCCGAAGAAGTCCTTGTCCTCCTTGCCTTCGCAGTTGCCAGTCTTCATGAGATTCTTGACAATCCTGTCTTCGAGAGAGTGATAAGTGATGACTACGAGCCTGCCTCCAGGACGGAGAATGTCTGTCGCCGCTTGAAGCATCTCTTTGAGAGCCTCCATCTCCTGGTTGACCTCAATACGTAGAGCCTGAAACGCCTTTGCCATCTCCTTCTTCTCCCTGTCTTTTCCGAATAGAGGGCTAATGACCTTCTGCAGCTCATCAATCGTCTCTATGCGTCCCTCCTTCCTTGCCTTGACAATGGCGGCAGCCAGTCGGCGGCTGTTCTTCAGTTCGCCGTATAGATAGAAGATGTCCGCCAGCCTCTCCTCGTCGTAGTTGTTGACTATGTCGGCGGCGGTAGTGCCACTACGCTGATTCATGCGCATGTCGAGACGTCCATCCCATCGGAAAGAGAACCCCCTGTCCTTATCATCAAAGTGATGAGACGATACGCCGAGGTCTGCAAGTATAGCGTCCACCTTGTCCACGCCATGATAGCGCATGAAGTTCTTTATATATCTGAAGTTGCTTCTTACAAATGTGAAGTGCTTCGAGTCGATGATGTTTCTCTCCGCATCAGCGTCCTGATCGAAGCTGTAGAGGTGAGCGTCGCCCTCAAGCCTGCTGACGATCTCCCTGCTATGACCACCGCCGCCAAAGGTGACATCAACATAGACACCGTCTCTGCTGATGTTCATCCCGTCGATACTCTCACTGAGTAGCACCGGTACGTGGTATGTCATTTCTCCTTCTGCCATCTTTTTGGTATAATTAATATATAATGTACGTGCGCACACGTGTAAGGCATCTGCCTATAGGCGTGGAGCGTACCATCATAGAGGCATGTCCATCAAGCCAGTTGTTCCTCCCATGAGCTGCTGGAGCTGACCGCCTAAGTCACACTCGGCATTGAGCATGTCTTCGCACTTCTGCCTATCCCATATCTCTATATGGTCGTCAACGGCAAGAAATCTGACGTCCTGCCCGATCTCGGCAAACTGCAACTTACGCTTGTTGATCAGTATTCTGCCGTTGCTGTCGAGTTCTACAGGCTCTGCTTCAGCGACAAACTTACGGATGAACAGCTGGTGCTGTCCGTTCCACCTCTCGAGACGAGACCTCAACTGGTCAAGCATCTCACACCAGAGACTTTCCGGATATAGCACAAGGCAATGCTGAAAGAGATCAGGGCGAAGTATGAGCCTGTTGCAGCCCTCTGCCTCCAATATCTTTCTGAATGCGGCAGGGAGAAAAACACGTCCCTTCGCATCTGTCTTGGCTGGAAAATCTCCAATAAATCTCATCAATTCTTACTGCTTATTTTGAAATTTCATCGCAAAGATAATATTTCCTCCACAATTCCCCACATTTTTATCTAATTATTTTCAAAATACTTGTCAACAACCCTTGTTGATAACTCGTAATGTACTGAAACATACAATATTCGCTCGTTGGATAAATAGGCTGATTGCGGTGGGGAGAGGTAGAAGTATAGTGGAGGTTGCAATGACGAGACCTTTCATGACTATCATGCTGACAAGGTGCGCTGGATGTTTGTTCGTGTTTTCCCCGCTTCCAGGACGATAATATGCACCTGGGCTAATGTGGTAAAATCAACATACGTATGATCAAGCTTCGACAAGCGTATGATGCGACGTCGTCGACCGTATGTTGAATTTTGACCCTCTTGACGATGTGTACAGATGAATGGCAAGGGCGTGTCGTAACATGATGAATGTGTGGCTTGATGGTGAAGTGATTCAATAACATCAAAAGTTTTTTGTTTCTCGTGCTTTTTTGTTACTTTTGCGTCCTGCAAACGAAAGGTCCGAGACATTCGGGAGATTAGTGGTCAAATAATAAAGCATACTATTGGCTGTGTCAAATAGTGCATGGACATCGTGACGTGTGGTTATCTAATGGTAAAATGATGAATAAGCAAGAACAAATCATATTTTTCGAAATCCTTACTTCAGCGCTTTGGGAACGTGAGCCGGACCTTTCGGTCTTCTGTGGCGAATGGTCGTGGCGCAATATCGTTGCCACGTTTGACGGACATGCTCTTCTTGGTGTCGTTGCAAACACTATACAGTCTCTTCCCGACGAGTATTTGCCTGATGCTCAGGTACAGCACTATATGATAATGAAGGTGGCAAACCTCATGCAGACGCATTTGCAGCACAATCAGGCTATTGTCAACATGTTCGATGAGTTTGAATCTGCTGGTTGTAGCCCGGTCCTGCTAAAGGGGCAAGGTCTGGCGACCCTCTATCCCAAGGGATGTGTGCGGTCGAGTGGTGATGTGGACATGTATGTAGACCCTGCACGCTACGATGTGGCAAAGCGAATCATAAGCGCATACGCTGACGAAGATGAGGTGAGGTATGCCGTCGATCATGAATATGTGCGCCATTATAAGATTACTACATCGGACGGTGTGATATTTGAAGTTCATCATCATGCAGGCGAGGCTGCCAATGTCTTGTATCACAGGGCATACTTGCGGATAGGCGCACGATGTCTCTTGCCTGAGAATACAGCGACGGCTACGTTGCAGTTGCCTGATGGAGAGGCTGAGGTTCGTGTGCCAGATGTGAAATGCAACGTATGGCATAACTTCAATCATCTGGTGCTTCACTTTGAAGGCGCGGGCATAGGCTTGCGTCAGTTTTGTGACTGGCTCTTGGTGCTTCGTCAATACGTACGCCAGGCTACAGAGGAGGACGATATGCAGTTGCGTAAGACGCTCAAGCAGATAGGCATGATGAGGGCATGGCAGATACTTGGTGGCATACTTGTGTATCAGCTTGGTTTTCCAGAGAAGGAATATCCATTCTTCTCCGAAGAGATGGCGCTCAAGTCACAAGGGCAAGTTCTTGATGAGATTGCGTGTGGAGGCAACTTCCGGTTTATGTCTCATGAAGACAAGGTCAAAGGGATGCCTCATGGACTGCGAAGGGTTGCAGTCGTTGCACAAGGTATGTTGACTCCCAACAAGCCTATGGCTGTCATATCTCCTTGGTATCCTTGTGTGTATGCGTACCGTTGCTTCAAGACAGGCGTGCAATGCCATTGTGAGCGAGCTGTCTTGTGGCTTAAGAGGCATTGTCATAGGGTATGACACCAAGTGATATGAGTGATATTCTTTGAAGTATAGAGGTGCTCTATATGTATTATTTGTTGGTCGTTATTAGATATAATATAGGATGCGGCAGACTTTTATGTGCTTTGTAAGCATTTGTTATGAAAATAATGCTTACATTTGTCCTTGATATCTTGCCTAAATATCGGTAGGAACTATGTACAAACATTATAAATATAATTCGAACAGAATGAAGAAACAAATTGTAAAGCCTGAAGTGAAGGTAGTGAAGCTTCAGAAAATGAACGTGATCGCAACGAGCGGTGGAGGAGAGGCTGAGGCTAAGGGTGTTTCAATCTTTAACTTGTCTACTCAAAATGATAATAAGTCTTATGGTTTTTATGATTAATCATTAATCTTTAGTCACTTGTATATAGATATGAATAAGTATTTTGCAATGCTTGCATTTGCAGCAAGCGCAATGATGATATCTTCTTGTACTTCTTCTGATGGTGATGAAGGAGTTGGTGAAATAACAAAGATAAAGTCTTTCGTGGTGTCTTCCCCTTCTTCTGGTAGTCGTGCAGTCGTGTCTGGAGATGTTAACGATGAGAGTCCAAAGGTTCATTGGGAGGAAACTGACAAGATAAATGTCTGGGGAAGCGGAGCTACCACAAAATATGTGTACCACTTCACTAAGCATGGTAACTATAAGAATTATGCAGCGTTCGAAGGGACTGCATTCACGGCTCCTAAGTATTATCTCATGTATCCAGCTCAGGAAGGAGCAACATTCGATGGTAACGGAAAGATTACGGCTACAATCCCAACTTATCAGAAAGCAAGAGCAAATAGCTTTGATCCAGATGCTGCAATTTGTAGTGGTGCCACAGCTGGTCAGACGGATACATCTGTTGGACTTAAACATGCTTGCGCTTTCTTCAAGATCACAACCGTAAAGGACTGTCAATATGTAAAGGTTTCTCCTGTAGGTACAAGTTCTACTGGCGAACAGTGGTATATGACTGGAGGCATAAACCTTACGACAAGTTCTTCTGGTTCTGCAATCACTATTTCTGAGGCAACTGGAGGTGTCGGCTATGTTGTGCTTAATGCAGAAGGAAAGGAATCTTGTAGTACTACCTTCTCTGCAGGTACTTATCTGATAGCTTTTGCTTCAAGTACACAGTTCCCAGGCATAAAGATAGAAGTGTTATATGCTGATGGTACTAAGGCTGAAACGACAAATTCCAGCACAATAGACGGAGTGTCATTTACTTCTGGAGGTATTTATAACCTTGGTACAGCTACTCCAAATCAATAGTGTTATTGTATTGCTGACAAAGATACATATAGCGACTACCCGCTTGCAACGAGTGGATAGTCGCTATCTTTTTTGTGGTTTATAGATGTGTAAGCGATAGTAATTAAAGATAGATTGTGACAAGAACAATCATGACCGTGTTTAGATACACTTACGGTCATAAGACGATTGTAATTTATGAGACTAAAATATCAATTTGTATTCCAGCCCGTAGGAAAGACCTATATGGGCGTGGCAGTAGGCGAGAGTGCAGAGCAGTTTCATGGTATGCTTCAGCTCAATGAGGTAGGATATGACATGGTGTCCCTGATGAAGGAGAGTATAAGCAGAGATGAGGTTGTGGAGAAGATGCTCGACATGTATGATACGGACAGAGATACAGTAAGCAAGTACGTAGACGAAGTTGTTGAGTATCTCAAAGACAACGATGTGTTGGAATAAGTCACGTCACTGTCACGATATACCTTCGTATGCAATGCGTGCTGCGTCGAGGCTCATATTGCAATGCAGACGGTACAGTCCTACTTGGTCAGACAGCTGTGACAATAATTGCAATGCCTGAATAGTATGCAATGGGTCGTCTGGATGAAACGATTGCTGCAATAAGGTAGGGAAGGCCTCTTCTGATGATATGGAGTGTATCTCGTTTTCTGTTCCACGTTCAAGTATCACAATAGCTCGCAATGGAACGCAGATGTTGTTGCTGAGATGGTGTTTCCCATCCCATGGTGTGCCGTATACCATTGGACGTTTTCCTTCCGATACTCGTATCAAGGGCTTGTCATCATTGACCATCACGGCTCTTTCGCCGAAGTATCTGCGCCAAAGCGCCGTATGCGTACTTTTGCCCACGCCGCTCCGGGCCGCAAAAAGATAGGCGGTATCATCAACGCTGACGCAGGAGCCGTGAAAGGCAAAACCGTCATGGAACGGCAGCCATTCGGCGATCTCCCGGAAGATGGCCGAGGA
>JAZLKQ010000124.1:0-10403 GCA_045597745.1 Bacteroidaceae bacterium
TGACAAAGCCTCGTCAAGCGTATGACAAAGCTTCGTCGACCGCACGATAAAATCGTGGACAAATAGCAATAACAGCATAAAGCGCAAAAAATAGCGATTCGACTTGCTCAATACAAACAAATAACATATATTTGCACACACTATTAGACAATAGATACATGCAGATGAGACATGGCTATTGGATTGTATAAAAAACCAAACAAATATGAAACGTCTATTATCCCTATTAATGCTTTTCATAAGCACGCTGGTAGCGTTGGCTGACGATGACCCAGGCTACTACTTCACTAACTACAATGTCGAGATGTCTGTACAGAAGGACAACAAGTATCACATCACGGAAGATATAGATGTCTATTTCACAGACAGAAGCCATGGTATATTTCGCATGATCCCGACATACGTATGGGTGAAGCGTGACGTATCTGACGCCCAGGACGGCAGCGAGACCAGGATGATGCACTACAAGGTCTGTATCGACGACATTGACGTGTCTGAGAACTGGGATGAGGACGATGTGACCAACGACTCCCTGTACTGCATAAGGATAGGTAGCGCTGATGTCATGCTGCCGGAGGGACCTCATTCGTACAAGATATCTTATACGCTACAGCCATACGACGACCGCATAGAGCAGAGCGACCTGTTCTATTACTCTGTACTCGGCAACGGATGGAATTGCAAGACAGATCATTTCACGTTTAAGATAAACTTTGAAAGTGCCATCTCAGACGACGAACTCAGCAAGCTCAAAGTGTTTGCCGGTCCATTGGGAAGCAACTATGACTATAGCGACGAGATACTGACAGAAGTCACGGATAGGAGCATCGCAGGTGCGCTGGACAATATCAGACCACACAACGCCATCACGATATTCCTCCCTCTGCATGAGGGTTACTTTGAGAAGGGAGTGCATCCTGAGTTGGACATTACCCTGTGCTGGATCATGATAGCCATCGCCTCGCTGTGCATGATATATGTACTGCTGAGGGAGTTCCTCCATACGGACAAGGTCACTACCATACTGTCGTACTATCCTCCAAAGGGGTTGTCGAGTGCAGACATAGGTACCATCATAGACACAAGTGTGGACGAGCGTGACATTATCTCGCTCATACCATGGTTTGCAGAGCAGGGATATATAGAGATAGACAACACAGGAGCCAACCCTGTACTATATAAGGTCAAGGACTTGCCTGCCGATGCGCCCAAGTACCAGAAAGTACTCTTTGAGGGGTTCTTCAAGAGTGGAAACAAGTTTGACCTCAAGTCTGTACCAAAGTCATTTGGTGACGTATGGATGAAGTGCGAAAAGGAGTTGAACAGCAAGTTTGCCGGCAAGCTCGACTATGTAGACATGAAGAGCATGGGCGTGCTTACAGTTGCCATACTCGCAATATCATTTGCAAACTTCTTTGCCATGAATGACGGCAGCGCATGGGTATGGGGCGGACTCACCACAGTCATATTCCTGGGAGTGGCATGTGTACAGATATGGTCGGACAATGACGACAGCTCAACCTTGTCCGGAATAGTCGTCATCGTAGCGATAGTGGGTGCATTGGGATTTCTGCTCTCAATGATGATGGTGGTATTCTTCTTTAATGAAGACGGCTCGTACATGTCACGAGATCTCATGTACGGCATCAACGTAGTAATGGGTATAGCATGTATATTTGCATATAAGCTCAACCTCGCGACAAAGTATCGTAAGGAACATCTCGGTGAGATACTCGGTCTATATGAGTTTATCAGCACGTCGGAGAAACAGCAGCTTGAGCATCTGCAGGCACAGGACGAGAAGTATTTCTATACGATATTACCATACGCTGTAGCATTTGGAATGGCAGATACATGGGCAAAGAAGTTTGCCGGCATCAACATACCTCCAGTCAACTGGTACAAAGGCACAAGGGACAACTACACTATGGGCTTGGCAAGCATGATGGTCAACAGCCACATGACTAAGGCAATAGATTCGTCTGTAAAGGAGGCGAGAAGAGCAGCGGCAGCGGCTGCAGCACGTTCGTCAAGCGGTAGCAGCTACAGTTCAAGCAGTAGTTACAGCTCTGGTGGCGGCGGCTACTCCGGCGGCGGTTACGGCGGCGGTGGCGGTGGACGCTGGTAGTCGTGTCCTTATCATTCTAATTATAAACGTATATATATTATAAAAGTATGGCAAAATCACTTATTCAAATATTATCAGCAATCGTATGTGCAATACCTGTATACACAGCTCATGCAACTACATACAGCACATATAGCTCTGACCATATAGGCAAGACTCCTGTAAAGGTCGTAGAACATCAAACAACTGCTCATGACGGGCTGTATCCATTCACTCTGGAAGGCGTAAAGGACGCACTTAGCGACTTCAACTTCGATGCGACTAAGCATGTATATATATTGCATGACATCGATGGCGACGGGCAGAAAGAGATGTTCATAAAGGAAAAGATAAGAGATTACAACAACTACTTCGTGCTCAATATAGAGGATGGTAAGGTCCATCTTATAGCCAATCGAGAGTCGCCAAATATAGAGTATTACGAAGTCTATGACGATGGATACTTTGTGCACATACAGGAGGGAAGAGACAGAGGATGCTCTACTAACTACAAGCTCGTCAAGAGCAAGGTGGTGGCAGTGTCGCAGTATTCATTCTATAGCGACTGGTCAGGATGGAAAGAAGGCGACAAGGAGCCGGACATGGACGAGAGCTGGACTCTCAACAACAAAAAAGTGAAGAAGGCCGTATATGACAAGTATGTGCCACATGGATCATCCTTTAGCCTGTATGACCTTGAGGGCTGGACAGACCTGATGCCTCTCGCTGTAGATCATGACGAATATCCTGCCATCATGCAACTGGGCAAGTCTGGCAGATCTGTCAGCGAACTCGTACCAAGCAACTGGAAAAGTACCCAATCGACTAAGGGAGACCTGAACAAGGATGGTCACGAAGACCTCGTCATCATCTCATTGCCTGACTATAAGGAGAATATACTAACTCGTGACGACGGCTATGAGATCAATATGAACAAACCTGTTATCGCTGTCTATCTCGGCAACGAATACGGCATATACAACCTCTGGAAGTCTTCGACCGAAGTAGTGCCACCGATGGATGAGTATATGACAATCGAAGGCATGTCTGTAGAGATAAAGCCAACGGGGGTGCTCTGGGTAAAGTATTCTGACTTCCATAGTGCAGGTACAGCCGATGTGAACAGCTTCACGCAGATATATCGTGCTCAGGACGGAGGCTTTTATCTTATAGGAGATGAGGTAAGTTCATTCTCCCGTTATACTCACGACAAAGTAACAACCAGTACCAATTATCTCACTGGCAAGCGCATCACAAACGTAAAACGAGAGAAGGGCACGAGTCCAAAGGACGAGGTTGAGACCATAGGCAAGAAGCCTCTACGTACATTTGAAGAAGGTGAATAATCGTTACAATATATATAAGGTTTAATAAAAATTGACAACTATATACAATATGAAGAAGTTTATCATACCAGTATTTTCAGTGCTTTGCCTCATTTCATGTGGCAATCAGACAGCTAAGGTCGTTGCATTAACAGATAGCGACTCTACAAACATCGAGCAGATTGCAGACAAGGCGGGAAAGAACAAGAATAAGGAGGCAGCCAAGGCTGTAGTTGAAGCTGCATACACTAAATATTTCCGTTCAATAGACGAAGATGTCCAAGTGGAAGAACATGAAGAAGCTCTGTCTATATTCGGCATGAACTACATGTACTCATTTATATCACTAAAGCTACAGGAAAAGATAGTCGAAGCATACGACAAGCAGATTGAGACTGACGAACTGTTCTTTGACTTTGACGTATGGATCAATGCACAGGACTTCGGCGAACTCACCCTCAAGGACGTTAATATCATCGAGTATTCAGGCGAAAAGGCTACTGCCGAAGTCAACTTCACGAACTTCGGTACTGACGATAAGGCATACGTAGTCGTAGAATATGACAAGAAGAATGACACTTGGTTTATATGCGACTTTCTCGACCCAGAAGACAAGTCAAGCTATGCAGAGAGCATAGATTCCTACTTGTCTGACGAGAATGAAAGCGAATAACAGACATCATAATACTGATATTATATGAAGAAGACACTCTCCACGCATTCCTATAGAAATGCGGGGAGAATGGGTCAAGGTACGCATTGCATACAACCTACCATACGCTCATCGAGGATATGTGTTTGAGGATGCCGCTCTCAAGCAATATTTCGAATCACTCTGGTGGTATATGCCCGACCCTAATTACAAGCAAGAAGACAATAGCTTTACTAAAGCAGATAAAGAATATAAGAAATCAGGTAAATAACTCTAACAGATTATTAATATGATTAGAACTCTGATAGCAACCGTAACATTCCTCATCGCTACTATAAGTTTTGCTCAAGATGAAGTATGGAGCAAGATTACCAACTGGCGAGAATATCTCGAAGACGTAGAAATGAGCACTATCACTGCTTACGCTCTCTATGATATAGACAAAGATGGAGTGAACGAGGCATTCGTACGTGATGTCAACAATGACTATGCCTGCCTCACATGTGGCGGTGGAGAAATCAAAGTTGTCACTGCATCATTTATGACTACAAGCCTCTTCTTCCGCAAAGATATGCCATACGACATACATCAGGGAGGATGTGGCACAGGATGCCATTACAACGAGATATGCAAGATAGAAAACAGTAAGTTTGCCATACGCTACAGCGAGACCACTACATACGGCCCTGGAGACAAGGAGTCACACGACTGCTGCATATACGAGAACGGCAATTTAAGAAACGTCAGCTACAAAAAGTTTTATAAGCTCATACCAGAATTGGGAAACTTCACCAATATGGAAGAACTCGACTGGATGCCTGTAGACAATGTGCAGAATACTGGTAACAAGGGTAAGAAGGCGGCGAAGGCTGACAACAATGCCGCAAATGCTAAGGTCGTAACATTCAAGGACGCTAACGGCTATTGCTACCAGATTGTCAGCGGAAGCACCGTCGCTCTGGCACCAGGTGGTTCATACTCAGGCAACATCGTCATACCTTCACAGGTCAGTTATGATGGAAAACAATATACGGTCGCTTCTGTATTGCAGGGAGCAATGTGGAAGAAAGACGGTGCATCAAACATTGGCAACATCACATCTGTCACACTGCCTGAGACAGTCAAGCTCGTTGGCGCAGACGCATTCCGCAACAATGCAAGTCTCAAGACTGTAAAATACAGCGACGGTACTCGCATCGAGGTACGTTCTTTCTGGGGATGTCCTAAGCTCAAGATAGAGAAGCACGAACCTCTATTCACATATACTGAGCCTTATAGTAGCGAAGAGTTCAAAGGAACCAACGCATACCAGTTCCACACACGATTATACTGCCCTACCGAGCAACCTTTAGCCGATGTGGACAAATACTGTTGGGCTATATTCAAGAGCAATCACAATGGCGTCAGCTTCGACTCATACAAGAATCTCGACAAAGAGGATGCTATGGCATGTTTCTGTAGTCGTGTCAAGAACGTCAAGGCAGGACTCTTCCGCCTGCAGGACCCTGACTGTGTAGAGTCTATGTACAAGGGCTACCTCACAGAAAGCGGTCTCAACGTCATCCTTGCAGACAATGGATATGTAGCCACTCACGAACTGCCACCATTCAGCCGATGGATATGGGGAGAGGATATCATCGAGATGCCTCAGGAGTTCGTGTCAAAGATGGAAAAACTATATGGACGCAAAGTAAAGTATAGCCACGAATGTGGTCATCTGCTCAATACAGACGAACGACTCGTCATCACCGAGTTTGTCATCACCAACCACGAGTGCATGTACGTGCTCTCTTGGATAAAGGACGGCAACATACTATGCTCATACGTAGAGAAACGGGAGACTGACCCTGAGTACGAGGAGTACGGCGTATGGAATGTAGACGATGACGGCACCTATGGCATACCTCACATACTAACCATAGCTCGCGACGAACGTGGCAACATAGAGCTCTTCCTCCTTCATGGTGCACCAGAGAGCTTAAACTACTCTCACCTCGTGCAAAACGGCAGCACTTTCAAGGAGATCGGTTCTGCCCATTGGTATGTATGGGTAGATAGTCCAATGTAATTACAGCAAACAAACAAAACACAGATCTATATGAAAAAGATTATCTCATCACTCATCCTCGGATTCATATCCTTGGTTACATTCGCCAATGACGGAGTCTATATGACATCGGGCAACCAGCTCGTGCCACTACAGGAGACCACTATCAGCGTAAAGAAGGAAATACTGACAATATCACTCACAGACAAACGTGAGACGCTGATAGACGTCTACTACGAGTTCTACAATCCTACATCATCAGACAAGACGTTGCTCATGGGATTTGAAGCCGATCCTTCATACAATGACGACTATAAGTTGTATGCCAACGGCAAGCACAAGAACATACATAGCTTCTCTGTAGAGATGAACGGCAAGCGACTATCATACAAGAATGCAGTATGCAACCTCGAGAGCAAGAAGCCTTTCGACCCGCTCGACTTGTCAAAATGGAAGTACGATGACGAGAACGGTATGGGACTCGTCAGCAAGACTAACAGCAACACTCGCATCTCTGACTACGCATACGTATACTATTTTAATGCCACTTTCAAGCCTGGCATCAATAAGGTACACCACACATATTCGTATGCTAACTCAGGCTCTGTAGGCAATGCTTTCCATATACCATACAAGCTCTCGCCTGCTGCTCGATGGGCAAACAAGCAGATAGACGAATTTAAACTCATCATACGTGCCGACAATACAGCCAAACACATAGTAGTCAACAAGTCTGCAGTATCCAACTCCGTGTTTGCCATCAATGAGGGAGAAGGCAAGATACGCTCTGCCAAGGCGTATGGAGACGATGTATGGGAGCTGTCATTACGCAATGGAGCGGCACAGGTTACACTCAACGCCTTCAGCCCTCAGCCAGAAAACGAACTTAATATCATGTCGGCAGACGCTATCTACGTATTCAACGACTATAAGTTTGGCTCTACATACGACCGTTCATCTGCACTCGAACTCTATACATGGTGGCAATACCGTGGGGAAAAGAGTCAGAAACTCACCTTCGAAGAGTTTAAGCGCATAGCGAGAAACCTGCCATACGCAAGCCGTGGACACGTATTCAAGGATGCAAAGATGAAGGAATATTTCGAGTCTCTCTGGTGGTATATGCCAGATCCTTCGTACAAGGACAACACTTTGGACTTTACTGAGACTGACAAGTATTACCTCAACATCAAAGAGTCTGAGTTTGATTTCTAAGCGAGTAGCCATAGCATGGACATGCTTTCTGGCTGGCACAAGCATATATCTGCTGTTTCGTAGCCGTCAGCACCTCGGGTTCATGCTCGTCGATGCAGTAGGACTAGACTCTATGGCAGACAGTCTGAGAGCCAGCGTCAAGGACATCACTCCGTCCGAGTTTGTGCGCTTTTGCCTTCCCGACGGTCTATGGACCATATCATACATGCTCTTCATCGACCATATATTCCGTAGCGAATCGCTTAAGGCACGCATCATCTGGGTTAGCATCATACCTGTCATCGGCGTCATATCCGAATTGTTACAGTATGCCGGCATAGTACCAGGAGTCTTTGACCCTCTCGACGTCGTAGCATACATGCTACCATATATGGCATACACGGCATATATCATATACAGTTATAGGAAAATAAACAACTAAAAAACTATTATAGCAACATGGCTTCTAAATCATCATCAAAAGGAGCAATAATCCTCATTGCATTCATAGCGTGTGCAGTGCTCACCTATTTCATAGGCAATAACGAAGAAAATAAAAAGGAAGAAGAGGTAAGCGAAGTGACAGACGGACAGTTGTCGCAAGCTGAAAACGGTCTATCTGCTGATAAGCCTGTCATCGTATCGGAAGCTGCCGAAGGTGACCCATACGAGGAGCTTGAGTCACTCGTAGGACTCGAATCTGTCAAGGACGAAGTCCGTTCGCTTGCCAACTTCGTCAAGGTACAGAAGAGTCGCAAAGAACAAGGTCTTGAGGTATCACCTATATCATATCATTGTGTATTTACAGGTAGTCCCGGTACAGGAAAGACTACAGTAGCGCGCCTCCTTGCACGTATATACAAGGATCTTGGCGTACTCAAGCGTGGACACCTCGTCGAGACTGACCGTTCCGGACTTATTGCGGAGTACGTAGGACAGACTGCTGTCAAGACCAATGCCCTCTGTGACTCTGCACTCAACGGTGTGCTCTTCATCGACGAGGCATACGCTCTGCTCGACAAGAACGGTGGAGGTTATGGCGACGAGGCCATCGCTACCCTACTCAAGCGCATGGAAGATGACCGTGACAAACTCGTGGTTATCGTTGCAGGATATACTGATGAGATGAAAGACTTTATCGATTCCAACCCTGGTCTGCAGTCACGCTTCACACGATACATCAACTTTCCTGACTACACAGCAGACGATCTCTACCAGATATACATGATGCGAGCAGACAAGTATGGATATGTACTCGACGACGATGCCGCAGAATATCTAAAGCAAAGCCTAAGAGAGACCGTAGCACACAAGTCACGCAACTTCGGTAACGGCCGATATGCACGCAATCTCTTCGAAAGCACCATCACCAACCAAGCCAATCGTGTAGCAAAGATCGCAAGTCCTAACAAGGAGGAACTGGCACAGATTACATACAGCGACGTAGCAGCTGCATGTAGTAGCGTCAAGAAATAATCTTACAGGAAGATACGTAAAAAACATTACATACATCAGAGCGATAGCCACCTGTTTTACAGGACGGCTATCGCTCTTTGTCATTCACATCATTACATCAAGAAGAAACATACGGATGTTTGACGAAAATCTTCCGATACTTTATCGTGAATTGTTATATTACTCAGAGAGGGCGAGGCGGAGCCCAAGGCAGTCGTACACGAAATCGGGAGTATTGCTGCTACGATTTGACGAGCGACAGTACTTAGCATCGTAGTCCCAGCTACCACCACGATTCACACGGTCAGACCCTCGCTTAGGACCCTTAGGGTCTGTCTGACGGGCGCTTGTGTACTTGCCATACCAGTCCTGACACCATTCCCATACATTGCCACTCATATCATAGATGCCGAGCTCGTTTGCCTGCTTAGTACCTACAGGATGAGTCTTCTCACCGCTGTTATCTAAGTACCAACCACATGTATTCATGCTATGTGCACCGCTATACTTCTGTCCACTGCTCTTGTTACCTCCACGGCAAGCATACTCCCACTCTGCCTCGGTAGGAAGGCGGAAGTTGGCTCCTGTAAGCTCATTAAGGCTATAGATGAAGTTCTGGCAGTCTTCCCAGCTTACCCTTTCCACTGGTAGGTCGTCACCATTATATTTTGACGGATTGATGCCCATGACCGCCTTCCACAGTGCCTGAGTAACCTCGGTCTGACCTATATAGTAACTGCTGAGTGTCACTTTATGCACAGGCTTCTCATCAGCATCTGCATCGCCTCCCTGCTCGGAAGTGCCGCCCATTGTAAAGGTGCCGCCCTCGACACCTACCATCGTAAAGGTCACGCCCTTGACGGTGAAGGTACGTTTAGACACTGGTACAATGTTTGCCTTTGGCTGTGCCAGAGCTATAGCACATACACTCATAAAGATAACGAGAGATAATAAAAGTCTTGTCTTCATAAAAGTAATATAAATGTAGAGTTAATAATTTCAGGCACAAAGATATATTATTTTCTGAAATTATTATCTTTCGGACCCGACATCTCTACAAAAATCATGAACAATTGTTAGATGCGAAACTTGAATGAAGTTTATATATAATTAGGCACAATAAAATAAGGTGACAATATACAATTAGGCACATAATCCATTGTCATTGCCATCAGCATACTCCTCCCCTAAAGTAGGGGAGGTGGCTGAAAGCCGGAGGGGTATTAGTGACTTAAAGACAACTTAGCTATATGCACACAAGGTATGTAATACCCCTTCCCCCTTCGGGTACTTCCCCTACTTTAGGGGAAGAGTTGCCATCCGGACGCATAGACTATGTGTTGTGCCAAATAGTATATTGTCACCAAGAAAAAAGAGGCTGTGTCAAAAGTAACCGACACAGCCTCTTTTTGGCTTCATACACTATGATGGCTCCTGTGGTAATTTTTTATGCTGCAATTCTAAAATTGCGATTATTAGTCCCAAGAAGCGTTATATGAGGTCTATTGGGCTTATGTTGGCGTGAAAAATGGGAGTTGTTCCTCTCCATAAGTTCATTATTGGCATTTCGCATGAGTTTTCTCAGATTATGGGACATGGCGAGTATGGCAAAGTCCATATAGA
>JAZLKQ010000125.1:0-8802 GCA_045597745.1 Bacteroidaceae bacterium
CTGCTTCCTTAAGAACATTAGCAACCGAGTCAAGGACTGTAGCCCTTGTGCTTTCGTCCATATCTGGAGTAACAGCGGCATACATCTTGTCTGATACGTCTACGGTACGCAGATGGAATGCTACGTACAGGTCAGGGTTAGGCAGTTCGTCCTTGTATGTCTTGGCAAAGAATCCGTATGTGAGATAGTCATTCTTGGTGGTAGAGTGCTCCTGTATAGAACCATAACCACAGTGATGATTGGTGAATACCAGTCCTTCTGGACTAACGACAACACCAGAGCAGAACCCTCCAAACATCACTATGGCATTGTTGAGCGCAGGTGCGTCTGGCGAATATATCTGTTCGTGTGTGAGTTCGAGCCCCAATGACTTGAGGATACTATCCGTTCTTGCGGACAGGTTGTTGATCATCCACATACCTTCATCAGCTCTGGAAGATGTGGTAAAGCATAGATGCATGACAAGGCATGTAAGTACGCAAATCAGTGTTTTCTTCATGTTATACTATTAAGTTGTTGTAATTGAATGACTTTATTTGTTATTATTTGCGAGCCCTTCTCTTGCGTATGATCTCTGCTACGTTGAAGTCCGCCCTCGCTATCTCAGCCACAAACACCAATATAAGTACGGTGTTGACTCCCATACGGGCTACTGATGGCCATGACTCTGGCAATATGTACATGACTGCAAACATCAGCAGCGTCAAGGCGACGTACTTGAATATGCTCTTGAGAGGATAGTCTATAGGATTCATCTTCTGTCCCACTAAGTATGAGAATATCATGCTTGTGGCATAGCCTGCAAATCCTCCCCACGCACATGCCATATAGCCATACTTAGGTATGAATACAATGTTGATGGTTATCAGAACGATGCATCCAGCAAGTGAGAACCATGCCCCCCATATTGTCTTGTCAATGAGTTTGTACCAGAACGACAGGTTGAAATATATGCCCATCATGATCTCGGCAGCCATAACTATAGGCACGGTCTTTAGTCCCTCGCGATAGTCTTCGCCGATAATAAGCTTGAGCAGGTCCATATATCCCATGACGCAAAGGAAAGCAAGAAGGGTGAAGATGATAAAGTACTTCATGGCCTTCGCATAGTATTCGTTCTTGTCCTTGTCCTTGTTTTTTGCAAACACAATAGGCTCGTATGCGTATCTGAATGCCTGTGTGATCATTGCCATAATCATGGCTATCTTGACGCAAGCTCCGTATATGCCAAGCTGTACCTTGCCTACCTCGGGATCATCAACGACGATAGGGAATATCATCTTGTCTACGGTCTGATTGAGTATACCGGCTATACCTAATACTAATATAGGCCATGAGTACTTGAACATACGGCCAAGCAGACTGAGGTCTATCTTCCACTTGATGCGGAAGAGTTCCGGCAGGAAGAAGAATGTGATGACTCCTGTACATACGAGGTTGAGCATGAATACATAGAACACGTCCGTCTTGCCAAGTACCATGAAGTAAAGCAAGTTGAGTCCTATGTTCATGATGATGAAGAGCATCTTGAGACAGGCAAACTTGATAGGACGCTTCTGGTACCTGAGCAAAGAGAATGGTATGGCCTGCATAGCATCAAGTGCTACGACGGATGCCATCATCAGTATGTAGTCGTGGTGCTCGGGATAACCTAACGCATTGCCAATAGGTGTGATGAATGTAAATATCGTGGCAAGGAAGAGCACAGAAAGGGTGCAGACAAATGCCATGATGGTGGAAAATACGGTGTCGGAGTTCTCGTCTTCCTTGTTGGCAAAACGGAAGAACGTGGTCTCCATTCCGAATGTCAGGAATACAAGTAGCAGTGCCACGTATGCATAGAGATTGGTCACGATGCCGTAACCTCCGCTGTCTGATGATATGACGTGGGTGTATAGAGGAACGAGAAGGTAGTTGAGGAACCTTCCCACAATGCTGCTCAATCCGTATATAGCGGTATCTTTTGCTAAAGACTTTAAGTTTGCCATTTCTTTATAATAGTGGGCCCCAATAGTGAGTTGCAATAGTGAGTCCCAACATTCTTTATAACAGTGAATCCCAACCTGAGGTACGTTCAGACCTAATTATGCATTACGCATTATGCGCTATGCATTAATATTAAGCATTACTTGATATCTCCAACCCACTTGAATAGTCTGCTCCAGCGTATGCGAGTGCTCTCTGGATTTTCATCAGGACTAATGCTGAGCCATACGAATAGAGGCTTGCCCACGATATGATCTTCTGGTACAAATCCCCAATAACGTGAGTCTGCAGAACGATGGCGGTTGTCTCCCATCATCCAGTAGTAGTCCATCTTGAATGTGTATTCGTCTGCTACTTTGCCGTTGATGAATATCTTGCCATCCTTTATCAGTAGGTCGTTGCCCTCGTATACCTTGATTGGTCGCTCGTATATAGCTATATTGTCCATAGTGAGCTTGATGCTCTTACCCTTTGCAGGTATCCATACAGGACCATAGTTGTCGCGAGTCCATCCGTAGTCATGGTTGAGAGGGTAGAGGTTGCCGAAGTTACCATCTTTGATCTCGATGATGCTGTCGATGAGTTCCTTGTCGGCTTTGAGTGCCTTGAGAGCCGACGCTGTGAGAGGCATACCGTCATTGTGGTTGAATATGCCGCTTCTGTCTTCGTCGCTTATGCCGAGAGCGGCACAAGTAGCGTCGCTTATCATCTTGTTGTCCTTAGTGTATACCTTGTATGCAAACTGCACGTTCTCTGGTTGAGACTGTGCCTTGCCGTCGTTGTATATCACCTTGTCCTTAATCTGGATAGTCTGTCCTGGCAGACCTACACAACGCTTGACATAGTTTTCGCGACGGTCCACAGGACGGCTGATGATGTCTCCGTAAGTGTAGCTCTCTTGCTTGACGTACTGCTTGCCTCTCTCGTACATCTTGTCAAACCACAACATCTGCTGCTCTGTGGTCAAGTCCTTCATGTTTGGCAGTTCGTTGCCTTGTTCGTGGAACATCTGACAACCTGTAGAGTAACAGAAGTCGTAGAAATCATATCCGTAGTTGACGGCTACGGTATCGCCAGCAGGATAGTTGAACACCACGATGTCTCCCAGTTCCACGTTGCCCAGTCCCTTGACTCTGCGGTATTCCCACTGAGGCCATTCGATGTATGACCTGCAGTTGAGTCCTGGTATAGTATGCTGAGTGAGCGGAAGGGTGAGAGGTGTCTGTGGTATACGTGGACCATAGCTGACCTTGCTGACGAGCAGATAGTCGCCAGTGAGGAGCGTCTTCTCAAGCGAAGAACTTGGTATCTGGTAGTTCTGGAAGAAGAAGTTGTTGACGAAATACACGGCAACAAGAGCAAACACGATGGCGTCTACCCAACTCATTATTGTCCTTGCAGGATTCTCGAGTTTCTTCCACCATCCCCACTTTATCTTCTTGGTGATATATACGTCAAAGATGAATGGAATGACGATGAGTCCCCACCAGCTCTCTACCCAATAAAGGAATGCCAAATAGAGTACTGTGACTACAACAAACTTGGTCCATTTCAA
This sequence comes from Bacteroidaceae bacterium, assembly GCA_045597745.1. Lineage (GTDB taxonomy): Bacteria > Bacteroidota > Bacteroidia > Bacteroidales > Bacteroidaceae > Minthosoma. Next base: position 3,542 of record JAZLKQ010000125.1, read on the forward strand.
CCATGCAGGTTCAACCTTCTCTTCTTTCTTGCCTTGTTTTGTCTTCTGAAATTCTTTATATATTGATCCCATTGTCTTGTGTTAGTTGTTGAATACAAGTTTTACAAGCGTATGATGCCATGTGTCGCTACTGTTCCCCTTTGGGTGGCTGTGAGCTTGTGAGATGCTTAAAACTTAAACAAGTCGTCGGCACTGAGCAATCCTTCATGCTTTGCAGTAAATTCGGCGGCAAGTACAGCGCCGAAAGCAAATCCCTTGCGAGAGTGAGCATCGTGAGTGATAGTAATCTGGTCAGCCTCGCTATTCCAAGTGATGCTATGTATGCCTGGCACCTCGTCACGACGGATAGAGTTGATGACGAGCTTGTCAGCATCATGTTCTTTCTCTCCTGATACAGTGCCGTCAGGAGCAGTGAGAGTACCAATCTCCCAGTCGTTCTTGCGGTCGATGTTGCCTATGATTTGCTCTGCAAGAGTGATGCCGGTACCGCTTGGGTGGTCAAGCTTGTGTATATGATGCACCTCTTCCATCTCGACGTCATACATAGGGTAATCGTTCATAATCTTGGCGAGGTACTTGTTGACAGCAGAGAATATAGCTACGCCTATGCTGAAGTTGCTTGCCCAGAAGAGGGTCTTTCCTTCCTCCGCACATGCCTTGCGTACATCTTCTCCATGATCCTTGAGCCATCCTGTAGAGCCAGACACGACCTTTACGCCTGCAGCCCATGCCTTGAGGTAGTTGCCGTATGCTACGTGTGGTGCGGTAAACTCTATCGCTACGTCTGCACTCTTGAATGCTTCCGACTCGAAATCCTCCTGGTTGTCTATATCTATGATGCTTACTATCTCATGTCCTCGGCTTATGGCAATCTGCTCTATCATCTTGCCCATCTTACCATAGCCTATCAATGCTATCTTCATAATTTGTATGCTTATTGTTTAATAAAATCGGTGCAAAGTTAATCATTTAAGAATAAAACTCTTATCTTTGAGACAAATTTTAATCTATTTTATAAGATGGAAGAGCTATTACACTACGTATGGAAGCACAAGATATTGCCATTGCACGAACTCCGCACTACTGACGGCAGATTGGTGGAGGTCATCAATCCGGGCATACACAATACTGATGCCGGTCCAGACTTCTTCAATGCAAAAGTGAAGATTGACGGCACTCTGTGGGTGGGCAATGTAGAGATACATGTCCATTCGAGAGACTGGTATCGTCACAATCATGATGGCAATCCTGACTACGACAATGTGATATTGCATATAGCTTCTGTTATCGACTGTGACATACCATATCCAGATGGATCCCAGATACCGCAACTGCAACTCGAAGTGCCAGGATATGTTAGGGACAACTACACTCAGTTGCTGAAGTCTGATGTCCGTCCTAAGTGTAGTGCTACGCTTGCAGATATGCCAAAGATCAGGGTGCATAGCTGGATGTCTGCTCTACAGGTTGAGAGACTTGAGAGTAGGGTGGAGCAGATTATGGCTCGCCATGCAGCGTGCGATAAGAATTGGGAGGACACGTTCTTTGTTACAATAGCTCGCAATTATGGATTTGGTATCAATGGAGATGCTTTCGAACTGTGGGCGAAGTCCATACCGATGTCTGCTGTGGGCAAGCATCGAGACGACTTGTTTCAGATAGAAGCTATATTCTTCGGACAGGCGGGGTTGCTGTCTGACGAATACTATGATGCTCGATTGAGCGAGGAGGGTAGGCGCAAGTTGCATGACAATGAGTACTACAACCGTCTTGCAGCCGAATATAGATACATGAGGCAGAAGTTCTCGCTGACTCCAATAGCTCCAACAGGCTGGCGATTCTTAAGACTCCGCCCGCAAAACTTCCCGTTTGTCCGTATAGCTCAGCTTGCCATGCTCTACTACCAAGGCAACATCAACATGTCTAAGGTAGTTGGTGCAAATGCTGTAGATGATGTGCGAGACTTGTTGTCTACCCATGTCAGCGATTATTGGCAGAGACATTATTCGTTTGTATCAGACGAATCAGCCAAGAGTGACAAGAAGTTGTCCATTTCATCGAAGGATTTGCTTATAATCAATAGTGTTGCTCCATTGCTCTTTGCGTACGGCAGATATAAGTCGGATGAAAATATGTGCGATAAGTCTATTGCATATCTTGAGGCTCTCAAACCAGAGCGCAACCGTATCATCTCTGACTGGGCTTCGGCTGGAGTCATTTGCGAGTCTGCCGCCGACACACAGGCACTTATACAGTTGACACGCAATTACTGTGACCTTGGCAAATGCATACATTGCAGGTTTGGCTACGAGTATATTAAGCACAATCCTGGTTTCTTGCGTGAGGACTCGGAGTAAGGGTGTTCGAGCATCAATAGTTAGATACTCGAGTGTCGACCGTATGATCACGGCGAAAGAAGCGTATGTTCGAAGCGAAAGAAGCGTATGTTCAAAACGAAAGAACCGTATGGCTGTAATCGTATCAATAGACAATCCCCACATCGACGTTCCGATGTGGGAATTGTAACTTTTGCACGGGAAGAGGGGCTCGAACCCCCGACCTTCGGTTTTGGAGACCGACACTCTACCAACTAAGCTATTCCCGTGTATAGAGTTCATTGTATGTATGTTTCTCCCTTTGTGTACCTCCACCGAGAATCGAACTCGGATCTACTCTTTAGGAGAGAGTTGTTCTATCCATTGAACTATGGGGGCGCAACTCGGGTGCAAAGGTATACATTTATATCCAATTGTGCAAATGTTGAGTGATATTTATTTGCCCATAGATGCAAATGCATGTCTTCGCGTGAGTCAATGGCAGAGTATGTAATACTATTTCTTTCTTGAGGATTCGATCACGTTGATGACATAGTCGCCCAGCTTCTCACACTCGGAGATGAGGTCCATATAGAATACTCCAAGCTGGTAGTCGTAGACCTTATTGTTGATATCAACGAGATTCTGGTTCTTGAGCTGAGTACGATAGTTATTGATCTCATGCTCTATATTGAAGCTCTTGTTGATGTCTATGCGATGGTCTTCACCACCTTTGCTAACGATTTTGACCATTTCATCGAGGGCTTCATCGTCAAGAGACATCATGTTGTGTATATGCTCAAGCTGTTTTTCTGTGAAAGGTTCTTGCAGATTCTGACGCTTGCGGTTGATAGTGCGAGCGATGTTGTAGCAAGAGTCTCCAATACTCTCGAGCTCAGTGACTACGCGGAGCATACGCTGTATGGTAGCTTTTGATTCCGAACTGAGTCGTCCTTCAGATACCTTGTTGAGATAGTCGGCTATCTCTATCTCCATATTGTCGGTAATGTTCTCGTATTTCTCTATTCGAGTGAAGAGTTTGTTGAATTCATCGCCCTTTTCCGTATGTAGGAGAGTCATTACAAGACCATACATCTTCTTGCATCGTTCGGCAAAGTTGTCAATCTCTTTCTTGGCCTCAAGGAGCGAAAGCTCGGCTGTAGAGAGTATACCGCCGCTGATAAACTTGATCTTGAAGTCTTCCTCTTCTTCTACCTCCTTTTGCTTGATAAGGAAGCATACGAGCTTCTCCATAGGTTTGATAAACCATATAAGGATTGCCACATTGCAGACGTTGAATGAGGTATGGAAGGCGGCAAGTACAGAGTTGAGAATATTCTTGTCTGCCACATTGTGAGGATCGCAACCTACCAGGCTGCATACAAAGTCTACGAAGTGTGTATAGATGCAAAGCACCCAGATTACGCCAAAGAGGTTGAATACCAAGTGTGCCATGGCTGCCCTTCGTGCCTGTGTAGAAGCAGAGAGCGCAACGATATTTGATGTGATGGTTGTACCGATATTCTCACCCATTACGAGTGCAATACCCATGTAGATGTCAAGCACACCGGTCGAACAGAGTGTCATCGTAATAGCCATGATGGCTGCCGAACTCTGTACGGCGCATGTGAGCAGACCTCCGATGAGCAGGAAGAGGAAGTAACTTCCGTATCCCCAACCGCTGATGCTGCTGAAGAATCCCTGTATAGCTTCGTTCTGGTCAAGGTGCATCTCTGCCGCATTGGTCTTGAGTGTTGTAAGACCAAGAAGCATGAATGCAAGACCGATGATAAATTCGCCTAAGTTTGTGTTCTTCTTCGTGTATATGAGTATTATGGCAAATACGATCGCTGCATATACCACCGTTCGCATGTCAAACGAACTTCCGCCGAGTACCATGATCCATGCGGTAGCTGTCGTACCGATATTGGCACCCATGATGACCGATATGGCTTGGGCAAGGGAAAGGAGACCAGCAGATACAAAACTTACGGTCATGACCGTCGTAGCTGTAGATGACTGGATAGATGTTGTGATAAAGGCACCCGTGAGCAAACCTGTAAATCGGTTGGTAGTCATTGTACCAAGTACATTTCTGAGCTTGCTACCTGCCATCTTCTGCAGGCCTTCACTCATTACTTTCATTCCATACATGAGTAAGGCCACAGAGCCTATCAGAATAAGAAATTCCATATAAAAGTAAGTTTTGTTAGTTTTGTCTCTTTCTTTAAGGATGGATTTTATCGTCCATACCTTATTATATATAATGCAACAATCATCACACGCCATCATGTCGGCGATACAATTGTTTTGCAAAAATAATAAAACTTCTTAAATATGTGAAAATAACGATGTCTTTTTGTTGGTTTGTATAACAAAAATGCTCTGCTAATCCTTTATTGCTCTTAAAAACAGCCTTTTTGTGTTTGAGTTTCTTAACACAAAGAAAGGCACAAGACCTATATGAAAGTCTTGTGCCTTAGTTATGTTAGTGTGGCTATGTGATATTCAATAGCCAAACTGTGTAGTTAGTGCATGATGATTAGAAGCGAACCTTCTTGCCGTTTACGACATAGATGTTGCCCTTAACCATCTGTGAAGCGTTGAGCTTAACACCAGTGATGCTGTAGACGCCTTCCTTAGCGGCACCTTCAGCAGCGATACCGCTGATGCCAGTAGCGAGTTCAAACTCGTCCTTAGTCATGAGGGTAACGTAGTTAGGTTCAGCAGCAGGAGCAGCGTTGTTAGGATCATAGAAACCGCCGTTGCCGACGTTCTTGAATACAAGACCCTTGCCTTCAACCTCAGTTACAGCCCAAAGACCGCAGTTCTCACCATCCTGACCGTATTGATTTCCAAGACCGAGTGCGAATACTACGTCCTTGCCTGGTATCTGGAAGTTGAGGTAACCGCCGTTTCCCCAGACGTTGTAATGCTCACCGCTAG
>JAZLKQ010000126.1:0-13448 GCA_045597745.1 Bacteroidaceae bacterium
ATGCAGGATCAGCGTGATGTATGGAACAACAGCATGGATCTGGCAGGCTTGAAGAATGGTGCCATAGTAGGATTTAAGAGCTTCGGCTTCGGTGGTCTTGCCAAGGACTCAAAGGGATGTAAGGCATTTGCTGGCACAAAGAAGGGTGACGGCACAAGCGTCAATATAGACCTCACTGTAGGTAGCGACCAGGCATTCAAGATACACGTGATGCTCGACGGCCCATACGCCAACAGTACATGGAAGGGCAAGGAGATCGGTGTCATAGAGGTGAATGCAGGCCAGAGAGGACAGCGCAAGATGCTCTCATGCAAGGTACCTGCTGTAGAGGGACTTGCTGGCAAGCATGGCATATACCTCGTGGTAGAAGGTCCTGAGATACAGGAACCTCAGCAGCCACAGTGGGGACGTCGCCCTAATCAGCCTCAGCGTCCACAGGGACTCTGCGACCTCAAGGGTATCAGCTTCTCTAAGGCTGGTGCCAATGTGCCAATGGCTGAGGAAGTGCCACAGATCACTATCACCGCTGACGGTTCAAAGCTTGTCATACCTGCACAGCCTATCCTCTCAACCAACCAGAACGGTTACACCCAGACCAATCATTACCAGGTATACGGCAAGATCAACGACAACTCTGTCATCAAGGTTACTGCTACCAACCCTGAAGTAAAGATTGAGGTTGGCAAGATATCTGGCGGACGTGCCACTGTCAAGTGTACTTACAAGGGACAGGACAAGATATTCCTTATCAACTAACAACCATTTTTTCACTCATTAATACCAACACAAGCTCGACGATGGTGTCGGGCTTGTGTTTTTTTGTTATCCATCATTCAGTCACATATATACATTCGCATTCAATAGTATATAGGCAAGCGCACGTCTAAAAATCAACATACGTATGACGAAGCTTTATCATACGTATGTTGAAGCCTCGTCAAGCGTATGTCGAAGCTTCGTCGAACGTATGTCGAAAATGCGTCCTTCCGCACATAAAAAACTCACGAACTCTCAAGCGCAAGAACTTAAAAACTCATAACAACCTTAATTATTGCCACCAACGTTTGTACATGTATGGATTATTGCCTAATTTTGCATGGTTGTACTAACAAGCAGTCACTAATCAATAGATAAAGTATTAGGTATAGGCAACGCACTTGTCGACGTGCTGGCAACGTCATACAGCACATCGGCACCACCCTGCCTGACAGCAGCACATGGCAGAGCATCAAGGAGAGCACCAGCCATACATTAGGATTATCATAAACATACTACAATACATGCGTTACACACTCATCATTCTCTCGCTCGCATTGTCCTTGTCATCATACGGACAGAGCAAGGACCACAACTTTGAAGTTGCCAAAAATCTTGACATCTTCAACTCTATATACAAGAATCTCGAACTGCTCTACGTAGACACGCTCGACGCTCAGAAGGTCATACGTGTCGGTATCGACGCCATGCTTGAAGAGCTTGACCCATATACCGTATACTATCCTGAGGAGGAGATGAGCGACCTCAAGATGATGACTACTGGCAAGTATGGCGGCATCGGATCTGTCATCCGTATGATGAAGGACTCCACAGTCATCATCTCCGAACCATACGCCGGTATGCCCGCGGCAGAAGTCGGGCTGAAGGTTGGCGACGTATTACTCAAGATAGACAAGACTGACCTCAAGGGCAAGGTGACGTCTGAGGTGAGCGACATGCTACGCGGCGAACCTGGCACGACATTCGTACTGCAGGTGCTGAGACCTGGTGAGAAGAAGCCACGTGAGTTTAAGATCACTCGCCGCAACATCAAGATGCCTGCCATACCATACTACGGCATGGTATCTGGCGATGTAGGGTACATTGACTTTACACAGTTTACCGAAGACTGTTCGGTCGAGGTTCGCAAAGCCATCATATCACTTAAGGAGAAAGGCGCAAAGAAGTTAATCATCGACCTCCGCGGCAATGGAGGAGGTCTGCTTTCCGAAGCTGCCAACATCGTCAACCTCTTTGTACCTAAGGGACTTACGGTCGTAGAGACAAAGGGCAAGGTACGCTCTGCCAACAACACATACAAGACTCAGAACGAGCCTCTTGACACTATCACTCCGCTTGCTATTCTGGTCAACGGCAATACGGCTTCGGCTGCTGAGATACTCTCCGGTTCGATGCAGGACTTCGACCGTGCTGTCATCATCGGATCAAAGACATACGGTAAGGGACTCGTACAGTCGCCTCGCGAGTTGCCTTACAATGGTAGTATCAAGCTTACTACAGCCAAGTATTATATCCCAAGCGGAAGATGTATTCAGGCTATTGACTATAAGCAGAAACGTGACAACGGCAATGACGGACGTATGACCGATAGCCTCACTCACGTATTCTATACTGCCGGCGGACGTGAGGTGCGCGATGGTGGTGGCATCAAACCAGACGTCGAGATAAAGCGAGACACAATACAAAATCTCATCTACTACCTGTCCAACGATGACGTTCTCGTGCACTACGGCACCAAGTACTGCCAGTCTCACCCTACCATTCCGTCGGTTGCTTCATTTGCAATCACAGACCAGGACTTCGAGGACTTCAAGAAGATGGCTGTGGAGAGTGGTTTCAAGTACGACCGCATGAGCGAGAAACGACTCGAAGACCTAAAGAAGATGGCACAGTTTGAGGGGTACTACGATGATGCCAAGGAGGAGTTTAACGCACTTGAAGCAAAGCTCAAGCACAATATAGAGCGCGACTTTGACAAGTACAAGGACGACATCAAGCGCCTCATGGCACAGGAGATCATCAAGCGATATTTCTATCAGGCAGGAAGTGTCGAAGAGAGCATCAAGAACGATGATGACGTCAAGAAGGCTATAGAGATACTCAACAACCAGGAGGAGTATAATAAGATATTGGGTAAATAAACAAAGTAACTATGTCACTAAAGAATAATCGTGCGGTACGTTCCAACCGCAACTTCATGTTTGGTATGCTGCTCATGGCATTAGTAGTGTTCGGATGCGTAGGATATATGCTCTATATCTCATTCCAGAATCAGAAGGACAAGGAGAAGGCGCCAACAGTTCACTACGTTATCAACCTCTCCGAACTCGTATACGGCGACTCGCTTCGTATAGCAGTCAATGACTCCACCATCTTTGACGGTGTAGTGCCAGACTCTCCTACACATTGCCAAGCTGTGGGCGATGCCGAGAGCAACATGATAAGCATCGAAGACCTCCGCAACGGCGAGACTGCCAATGCCACTCTCCCTACCAAGCAGGCGAGCCTGTCTGTACTGCGTGAGGATGGCAAGATCACCATCATGGCTATGGATATGGAACCAATGGAGTAGTCAGGCGGACTGTACTGTTTGATCCACATCAGACCAAAGCATAACAAGAAGTGGGCATCAAGGATTTTTCTCCTCGATGCCCACTTTATATATAAGGCATGTAAGCTCGGTCTACCTTCTGCCAACTACCACTCTGCCTGCCTCTTGTCCGTTGCCTCTGCGATTAGGTGCTGAGACTGGGCGGTTGTTGATAGCTGGTGAGTTGTGATTGCCACTATCGTCACGGTAGCGATCGTTCTGAGTACGATTGCGGTCATTGCGGTTGCTGTAATTGTTGTAGTTAGGCTGATTGCGCTGACGGATATTAGCTCCGAAGTCATTACGACGGTGAGATTCGAAATGCTCGCCACCACGTATCCTTACATTTCCCATATACCTGTCATTAGCGCTATAGTGACCACGAGTGCTATAGAAACCGTTGCTGTAGTATGAACGACGGTGTGCTCCTGCATAAGTCCTATATCCTGTAGGCATGTCAAAGTAGAAGAATGACGCATTAGAATATATAGTATAGATGCGGAAAGACCATGTGCCACGAGTGGTATAGACTGGACGATAGAAGTATTCGCTTGACATGAACTTGACATACTGACGGTTGGTCAGGACGTAGCGAAGGTCTTCGTTGCGATAGTCCAAATAGTCGTAATAGCGGCTCACAGCATCATGATAACCGTATACCACATCGTCCATGATAGGATTGATAGCGCTGATGAAGTCGTAGTTGATCTCATAGCAGTCGTCATACTGCATAGGAGTAAGGTCGAGTTCATGAGCCATACGGTCAGCTATGAAACGTGCGTTGAGACGAATCTTAGACTCAGACATAGCCATCATATTGATTACGACTGTAAGAAGTAGAGCTGTTGTAAGTAATGTTCTTTTCATAATGTTCGATTTTTTAGTTGTTAATGCAAATAGGTTTACAATCCCAATAGTTCAGCATCGTCATACCCTCTTCGCCGGGGCATCCATCTTGCCTCCCTACACCTATGAGAGCATGATTTGCCCTCAATGGTTTATTTACAGATTGTTAAAAAACAAAAAAGAACATTTATATCTTAAATAGTGCATCCGACTATCACTCGTCCCCTTTACGGGATGGTGATAGTCGGATGCTTAGACTATGTATTGAAGTTGATTTATACCGCAAACTTCTGAACAATCCATTTGGATTTTGCTTTCAGAAAGGATTAGTGCGGTAAAGCTAATATTATAGCCCGTCTACAATCAGTCGATAATGAGGTTCTTACCAGTCATCTCCTTAGGCTGTTCGAGTCCCATGATATGAAGGATAGATGGAGCTACGTCGGCGAGTACTCCGTCGACTACCTTTGCATTCTTGTTCTCAGTAACGTAGATGAATGGAACAGCGTTGAGCGAGTGTGCTGTATTGACGCTACCATCAGGATTGAGTGCATTGTCTGCATTACCGTGGTCAGCGATGATAATAGTCTCGTAGTCAGTTGCCTTTGCAGCCTCTACAACTTCGTTTACACACTGGTCAATAGCCTTGACTGCTGTCTCGATAGCTGAATATACGCCTGTATGACCTACCATGTCGCCATTTGCGAAGTTGACTACAATCCAATCGTACTTGTTCTCCTTGATTGCCTCAACGAGCTTGTCCTTTACCTCAAATGCAGACATCTCTGGCTTGAGGTCGTATGTAGCTACCTTTGGAGAGTTGACAAGTATACGCTCCTCACCTTCGTATGGAGTCTCACGACCACCATTGAAGAAGAATGTAACGTGTGCATACTTCTCTGTCTCTGCTGTATGAAGCTGCTTGAGTCCCTTGCTTGAGATATACTCACCGAGAGTATTCTCGACATTCTCCTTAGGGAAGAGGATATGTACTCCCTGGAATGATGCATCGTATGGAGTCATGCAGTAGTACTGGAGACCAGGGATAGTCTTCATGCCCTGCTCCTCCATGTCCTGCTGAGTAAGAACTACAGTGAGCTCCTTTGCACGGTCGTTGCGATAGTTGAAGAAGATGACTACATCGCCTTCCTTGATACGGCCATCAACATTGGCGTTGATGAGTGGTTCCATAAACTCGTCGGTATTCTTGTGCTCCTCTGTATGAGAGTCGTAACAACTCTGTACGCCTTCTACCATATCAGCAACTTCGCGTCCCTTGCCATTGACAAGCTGATCGTAAGCAACCTTGACACGATCCCAGCGCTTGTCACGGTCCATAGCATAGAATCGGCCTATGATGCTTGCGATTGCGCCAACGCCAACTTCGTCAATATGCTTCTGAAGGTCAGCGATAAATCCCTTACCTGACTTAGGATCGGTATCACGGCCATCCATGAAACAGTGTACATAGCAGTTGTCTATACCGTATACCTTAGCGATATCGATGAGCTTGAGGATATGGTCAAATGACGAGTGTACGCCACCTGTAGATGTAAGTCCCATGAGGTGAACGCTCTTGCCATTCTCCTTTGCATATCCGTATGCAGACTTGATCTCTGGATTGTCGAGTATGCTATTGTCAGCACATGCACGATTGATCTTCACGAGGTCCTGGTATACTATACGTCCAGCACCGATATTGAGGTGACCAACTTCTGAGTTACCCATCTGTCCATCAGGAAGACCTACGTTCTCGCCACTTGCCTGAAGCTGAGAATTAGGGTAAGTTGCGTTGAGATAGTCCATGTAAGGCGTTGGTGTCTGATAGATCACGTCACCCTTACCTTTGTTACCGATTCCCCATCCGTCGAGAATCATCAAAAGAGCTTTCTTTGCCATAATATATATATATGTTTATTTAAGTTACTTTCAATGCATCACGACAAAGGTAATTGTTTTATTTGAAGAATACGTAATAATAGCTGATTTTTTAGTTAACTAAGTTGACGTAAAGCAGAAAAGTCTACAGCATTTCCCCTTATTGTACTATAAAATGCTCCTTTTTGTCCATAATGTTTGGTCGTGTGCACGATAACACTTACCTTTGCGGCAGTTTTTAGGAAAAGTGAATATAAACAACATATCTGCATGTGTACTATATAAGACATAGTGCTCGTGCATGACGGACAAATCAGAACTTAAACATTTATTTATTTCTCAATATTTATTAATCAATTATTTTTTAGGACAATTATGAAGAAGTTTATTCTCGCTGCTATCGTTGCTGTATCAGCAGTTGCAGCTAACGCACAGACATGGGTAGGTGGTTCATTCGGAATCAACACAGTAAAGGAAAATGGAAATGACAAGACTGTAGCAAACTTCGTGGTAGCTCCAGAGATCGGTTACTCACTCAACGACAACTGGGACATTGCAGCTAAGATCGGTTATGCTCACGTCGAGGACGGTTCATTCAACGGCATCGACATAGACATGGGTAACGCTCTCGAGATTAACCCATACGTACGTTACACTTTCACTAAGGCCGGTAACTTCAAGTTCTTCGTAGACGGTGGTTTCTCATACTCTTTGGTTCATAAAAATGGCCACGATGACAATGCAAACATCTGGAAGCTCGGTTTCAACCCAGGTATCGCTTACGGTCTTACAGACAAGGTTAGTCTCGTAGCACATGTGGGTGATGTTAGCTACTCATACGCTAAGGCTGGCGCAAATAAGACCAACTCATTCAACGTTTCTCTTACTAACGCTATCTCATTTGGCGCATACGTAAGCTTCTAATCATTAGACGCACAATATCAGGCTAACTCATAGTATCGGGGTGGACTACGGCAAGACGTGTCCACCCCGACTTGTCTATACCACCGGACATTATTACACCCTTATTATTTTGAACATTAGGAAAATATACTTACCTTCGCACACTCATATTGCAAAAGTGCGGTATAAAGACACATACATCAACAGATAATGAAAGAATTTGTCATTTCAGAAGCAAAAGTGGAGACTGCCATCATCGTGGGTCTGATTACTCCACAACAGAACGAGAGGAAAACTAACGAATACCTTGACGAACTCGAGTTTCTTGCAGAGACTGCAGGAGCACAAGTGATAAGACGTTACACCCAACGTGTTAACGGTCCAAGTAGCGTGACCTATATTGGAGCAGGAAAACTTGCAGAAATACGCCAATTCATCGAGGAAAAGCAACAAGAAGTCGATGACTATTGGGAGGAACAGATTGCATTAGGCAACCCATATCAGCATACTATTGTCACGACATCTAAGTCACGACATGGGGACAACTATGCAGGTGGTTCAAGGAAAGGAAAGAAAGCAGCCGAAGAGCAACAAGTACCACAACCTGTAGGCATGGTGATATTTGACGATGAACTATCCGCCAAGCAGATACGCAATATCGAGAAGGAACTACAGGTCAAGATACTCGACCGTACAAGCCTAATACTTGACATCTTCGCCATGAGAGCACAGACATCAGCCGCAAAGACTCAAGTAGAACTTGCACAATACAAATACATGCTCCCTCGACTTACCCGACTATGGACTCACCTCGAGAGACAGCGAGGCGGTTCGGTAGGACTGCGAGGTCCTGGTGAGACTCAGCTTGAGATGGACCAGCGTATCATACGCAACCGCATGGCACTCCTCAAGCAAAGACTTGCAGACATCGACACCCAGAAGACTACACAACGCAAGAACAGAGGCAGAATGATAAGGGTTGCGCTCGTGGGATATACCAACGTAGGCAAGTCTACAATAATGAACATGCTGTCAAAGAGTGAGGTGTTTGCAGAGAACAAACTCTTTGCGACTCTCGACACAACGGTACGTAAGGTAATCATCGACAACCTGCCATTCCTGTTGTCAGATACCGTTGGCTTTATCCGAAAACTCCCTACAGACCTTGTCGACTCATTCAAGTCTACACTCGACGAAGTGCGAGAGGCTGATCTTTTGCTTCATGTGGTGGATATTTCTCACCCAGACTTTGAAGACCAGATAAAGGTCGTCGAGAAGACTCTCGCTGATCTTGATGCGGCAGACAAGCCACAGATGATTGTATTCAACAAGATTGACGCTTACACATGGGTGGAGAAGGCAGAAGACGACCTCACTCCACGCACTAAGGACAACATCCCTCTTGATGAACTCATGAACACATGGATGGCTCGATACAATCCAAACTATATACCAACTCCATCAAAGAGTGTCGGCAAGGACGAGAAAACACTCGACGACATCGCTTTCCCAGAGCGTGAGGCCGCACGTGCAGAGATGGAGAGTATCAAGAAGGAAGGGGACAAACTTGGATGCTTCTTCATATCAGCGGCAACCAAGGAAAATGTCGATGAATTCAGACAAATACTATATAAAAAGGTACGAGAACTACATGTGCAGAAGTATCCATACAACGATTTCCTGTACGACATGTACGAGCAGTAATTGCTGTATCATCATAAGGACACACAAAGTGGGGACGCCTCTGACCGAAGCGTCCCCGTTCCATTTGTTGTTTATCGATTGTTATTTGGCTGCTATTCCAAAATTAAACTTCTTGTCATAGTTCTCTCTGATGCATACATCAACACTTAGACTCTTGCTGTTGTAAACAGATGACCAGAGACTCATCCAACTCCAGTCCTCTGCCTTGTTCGGATCAAGCTTCAGACGCTTCATCGCCTCTATCTCGTCCTGATCATTAAATACGATGCGTACACTCTTCATATTGTCCATCGCCTCTGCCATAGTAGGAGTAGGATTGGCCTTCAAGCGCTCACATAGCTGGTCTAATCTCCAATATCCGAGTTCCTTCTTTTCCCATAGTCCTGTCTCCCTGTCTACACGTCGACCTGGAGTAAGGTAGAAGTTTGTTGCCACCACGTATGGAGCCTCTTCACCTAATATATCCTTCGAACGGAGAACATGCATCTCGTTTTCCACATATTCCACTATCGCACGATCGCCATTAGCGTCTGCAAGTATATAGTGCAAGTCCATGTCTTCATTCTGGAATATAGACTGCAAGTCGTACTGATCCATCAAGTCGATTGCTTCCTGTACAGTCGCACACTTGTCGAGTATCATACGAAGCACCCAGTTGCTCAACATCTTTGTCTTACCACGATCCTGCATTGTAGACTCAAATTCCAACTGCATAAAGCTACACATGAATCCCTTCTCGTTGATGCCATCAAGTACACTATAAGGTGCAAAAAGCGTGATCTCCTGATTGCGCACAGTGCTAAAAGGATTGATGGAATCAGGGTTTTCGAGCAATGTACTAACGTCGGCAATACCTACAGACTTATATCCATTCTCTGGAGCTGTATGCACAACAAGGTAGTACATACCCTTGACAGGGTAGTCATAGTTGCGTCCCAACACATATCCACCATCTTTACTGGCAGAGGAGAATGTACTGCATCCTGCTCCTTGAGTGCTGGCATTCTGAATCAATATACGAGAGTTAGGGAGCAGATACTTATATAGAGCCATCAAGCTCTCTGGCAAACTGCCACAGCCCTCTGCAAGAAGTTCATCTAGCTTATAGTCTGCAGTATAGTTCATTTCAAATAGATGTCCGTCCGAACCATCTACAGGTGTAATACTCTCAACAGAAGCCTTTTGCTCATCTGACCACTTATCCGCATTGTCCACATTAGGATCTGAAGACTGTGCCACATTGCAGCAAGAGAACATGCTCATTGCACAACATGCCATAAATGCATGTACATAAACGATTAACTTTTTCATCTTTCTAACAATTAATAAGGATATAAATGTTTGTTTGTCTCGTATATTTCTTTGCGAGCAAATATAATGCATTTTGCAATACATTATCCCGTTTCGCATAATATATTTCCATGAACCATATAGATTGTGCACATTAATCAATAAAAGCAATGGCAAATGGACATCAATAATGGGCAGATGTCCATTTGCCATACATATAACATGTTCCTCCTACTTGTAAGTCATGAAAGGCACACCGTCATTGTCAAACTGTATTGGGAGCCATACATGACGTGACTCGGACAGATGATCTGGAATCCAGATGTCAGCCATAAAGGTAAATGTGCCGTCTGGATGATTTATTATCCATGTGCCCTGCGTACCAAAGCTCTTGTCCGCGCCCATCTGTCGACTTGGGCCCTCGCCCTTGAACGGATTGTCGTACTGAGTCCATGGTCCCCAGATATTAGTGGCACGGAACATACGAGCCGCATTTGGTGCCCAACCAGTACATCCACTCGTTATCATCCAATATACTCCATCGCGCTTGAGAATGGTTGGAGCCTCATTCTGTCCACCTGGTGCAACTCGTGTATACTTGCCGGTATATCCCATATAGTCATCAGTCAACTGAGCTATCTGTATAGTCAGATTGTCTTCGGACGAGAATATATGATAAGCCTTTCCGTCATCATCTATATATACTGTCATATCACGGCTCATCTGGCCTCCAGCCATGTCTCGTTTCAGGAACAATCCCTTTTCTATTGCCTTTCGCCATTCAGGAGTCCACCATTCCTTATACGCCATTTCATCGAGGGATTTTGCCTCTTTTACCTCCTTCTTATTCATATTCAAAGGCCACTTGCCCGCATTTGGACGAAGAGAACGAACATAACGGAATGGACCTACAGGAGAGTCGCTCTCGGCAAATCCTACCCTTGCAGCTTCATATCCCTTGCCTTTGAGCTCGAGATGGAAGAGCATGACATACTTGCCAGTCTTCTTGCAGTAGAGCACTTTAGGCCTCTCCATGATACAGCCTCGTTCTATATCACCACTTTCCGACACGCTGAGTGCGACGCCCTCGTCAGTCCAGTGTTCAAGGTCCGTTGACGAATAAACTTCTACTCCCACTTCTGTGGTAAATCCTCTATAAGGACGATTCTCACCATACCAGTAATACTTGTCGCCAAACTTCTGCACACAACCGCCATGAGCATTGATATGCCTACCCTTTGAGTCTGGCCATGCATCAAGTCCTTTCTTGTACAAATCTGGCTGAGGTAGGTATCCATCCATAATAACTGTAGGCCTGCCATCGTTAGTAAATGCTCCAAGCTTATACTGTCTTGGTCTGCATTGTGGCTCCCAGTAGAATACGCCCTTGCATCGTCCATGAGTCATTGTCATACACTCACGTATGAGACGCGCAAGGTTGTCTCTACCCTCCTCCATCACTTTAGGATTGGACTCGTCGACAAGATACCCAGTCTCCGTAATCATGACAGGAACACGATACTTTGCAGATACCTTATTTATATTGTCAATACAGTCTGTAATCGTCTTCTCTGCTGATGGCTCCTTACCAGCCTGCATACTCCAATATGGATACAATGACATACCGATCATATCGAACTTTGCACCATTATTGACCAAGATGTCGAGGTTACGATTGTACAGGTCATTATCAAATCCATTGTCCAAGTGAACGATGACTATAGATTTAGGAAATACTGATTTCACCGCATCATATCCCGCCTTAAAGAATCCTGCATACTGTTCTGGCTGTGTCCATGCATGTCCCATCTTGTCCACTATCTGAGTCTTGCCGTTCTCGTCTTTCCATTCCCATCCTTTCTCGTTCATGCGCACACTCCAGAGCATACCATTGCTGGTCTCATTGCCTACCTGTACCCACTTTGGCACGATACGATTCTGACGCAGATAAGTCAGCACCTCTATGGTATGATTGGCGAGGTCTTGCTTCATCTGTTCATACGAATGACCTTTCCATGCAGCAGGTATGTTCTGCTTAGCAGGATCTGCCCACCAGTCACTATAGTGGAAGTCTATCATGATCTCCTGATTGAGCGCACGAGCACGCTTACACTTCACGAGCACATCCTCCTTATTGCACCAGTTGCCGTGTGCAGAAGGATCTACCCACACCCTGATACGCTGGGCATTGATGCCATAGTCCGCCATAAGAGACATGCATTCTCGTTCGTCGCCATTCTTGTCATAGCACTTCCACCCTCGGCTCTCCATCTCGGTGAGCCATCCCATGTCAACACCTTTGTAAAACACGTCCTGTGCGTACGAAGCGCACATGACTGCAAGCCCAATAAGGGACAAGATAATTCTTTTCATAGATTACGTATATTCAACCTGTTAGTATTATGGCACAAATATATACATAATACTTCTCTTTTACAAGTATTAAGGCACATATATTGACAATCCTTACTGCAAAATACATATTGAGTTGCAATTTATCTAGCAAATATCTTGTCCCTATTGAGTATTATTGTATATTTGCAAGCATAATATACTAACAGTAAAAACACTCAACATCATGGAAACAGAAAACACTCAGAATCAGGAGCAAAAGCAGAAGCCTGCAAACACACGTTCTAAACTCCAAGTTTACCATTGCAACGACTGTGGAGGAGAAATCTATCGTCATGAAGTATTCTGTTCTAAATGCGGAAAGAAACTTGACCACTACGACTTTGAGGACTAATACTGAGGCATACATCTCCCCTACACCCTTCCTACCCTTCGCCACGCCCAACATCGTACTGACACTCAAACATACACATATCATTGATGTATGGGTGTAGGCGAAAACACCCAAAAAGCAAGATGCGCGCATACGCACGTATATTAATGTATGAGCAAGCATCCCTGTTCCTTGTTAGGACTCTTTAGAAGCAATACAAACTATCTTTCCGTACACAAACAGTATTATTTCCCCCAAAATAGTGCAATAATCCTGTTGCATTAGTGTCTTGATTGTGCATTTACAATAGCTTAATGTGCTTTTGTTAACAATATAAAACGGCACCGTAATCAATTAAAAAACCTCCATTCCATCGGTAAATTAAGAATATTTTCCAGTAGACACATGAGTACCATTAGGCAAGCACTCGAGTACCCTCCCGAAGGTACCCGAACATCTACCCGAAGGTACTGACCGATACTGCGGTCGACTATCGAAAAACACCCTTTATTGCCACATTACACACAACGTGTTGTCAATAAGTCAATATTATTTACTAACTTTGCACCCAATCACGCTTTATTAGAAAAGGTACGGGCGTGCGTAAAGGCACTTTTTGCACGATTGCGAAGGTAATAGCCTGTGCTATCAAACCCATAAGTATTGATAATCAAAACAAACTATATACAGATATGACAATCGAAGAGAAAATCATTGCAGGCGTACAAAGTGCTG
>JAZLKQ010000127.1:0-4223 GCA_045597745.1 Bacteroidaceae bacterium
AGAAGATGAAGCGTATCATACTGATAGGATATATGGGTGCAGGCAAGACTACCATAGGCAAGGTGCTTGCACGAGAGCTCAACATCGAGTTTTTTGACCTCGACTGGTATATAGAGGACAGATTTAGGATGAAGATACCTCAGATATTTGCCGAGAAAGGTGAAGAGGGCTTTCGTGACCTCGAACGCAAGATGCTGCGTGAAGTAGGTGAGTTTGAGGACGTGGTGATCTCGGCAGGTGGAGGCACACCTTGTTTCTTCGACAATATGGAGTACATGAATCAGCAGGCAGAGACGGTATATCTCAATGCGGCACCGGACGTGCTCAAGGCACATCTGCTCATGGGCAAGTCTCAGCGTCCGCTCATTCAGGGCAAGACTCCACAACAGCTCGAGGAATTTATCAAGGAGTCGCTGCAGAAGCGTGAACAGTATTATAAGAAGGCTAAGCATATACTTGACGTCAATGTCATCTATACTAAAGAGGATATACAGGGATATGTGGAGCGAATCATTGAGATGACACAACAGTAATATTATGAGAAAATGGCGCATAGAAGACTCTGACGAGCTGTACAGCATCTCAGGGTGGGGTACTAATTACTTTCACATCAATGCCAAGGGCAATGTAGCCGCTACACCGCTGAAGAATGGTGTGGAGATTGACCTCAAGGATGTGATGGACGAGCTGTCACTTCGTGATGTCTCTGCTCCTGTACTTGTACGTTTTCCAGATATCATTGACAACAGGATAGAGAAGACTGCCACTTGCTTCAAGAAGGCGGCGGATGAGTATGGATATACTGCCGAAAACTTTATCATCTATCCTATCAAGGTCAATCAGATCAGCCCTGTCGTGGAGGAGGTGATAAGTCATGGCAAGAAGTTTAACCTCGGTCTTGAGGCAGGAAGCAAGCCTGAGCTTCACGCTGTGCTTGCCGTCAATATGGACAGCGACTCACTCATCATCTGCAACGGATATAAGGACCAGAGCTATATAGAACTCGCTCTCCTTGCCCAGAAGATGGGTAAGAGAGTATTTATTGTTGTTGAGAAATTTAACGAACTCGAGACTATAACAAAGGTTTCGAAGAAGCTCAACGTACGCCCTAACATAGGTATACGTATCAAGTTGTCCGCCTCTGGCAGTGGCAAGTGGGAAGAGAGCGGTGGCGATGCGTCTAAGTTTGGACTGACGTCGGGCGAACTGCTCACAGCCCTTGACTACATATCAGCCAATGGCATGAACGACTGCCTGAAGCTTATCCACTTTCATATCGGTAGCCAGATAACGAAGATCAGACGCATACAGAATGCCCTGAGAGAGGCATCACAGTTTTATGTCCAGCTTCGCAAGATGGGATATGGCGTAGAGTTTGTGGATTGCGGTGGTGGACTCGGTGTGGACTATGACGGCAGTCGTTCGTCCAACAGCGAGAGCTCGGTCAACTACAGCATTCAGGAGTATGTCAACAACTGTGTATACACATTTGTAGAGGCTGCCAACAACAACGACCTGCCACATCCATACCTTATCACCGAAGGCGGACGTTCGCTTGCAGCACACCATGCAGTGTTTATCATGGAAGTGCTGGGCACTACAGAGCGACCAGTCATGCCTGATGAGTTCGTCATCAATGAGAATGACCATCAGTTAGCACGTGACCTCTATGATATATGGTGCAACCTGTCACAGCGCTCGATGCTTGAGGACTGGCACGATGCTCAGCAGATACGTGAAGAAGTGCTTGACCTCTTCTCACATGGACTCTGCGACCTCAAGACACGAGCAGAGATCGAACGTATGTTCTGGGCTGTGGCTCACGAGATACAGATACTTGCAAAGGATATGAAACATGTACCAGAGGAACTTCGTTCGCTCGACAAACTGCTTGCCGACAAGTACTTCTGCAATTTCTCGCTCTTCCATTCATTGCCAGACTCATGGGCAATCGACCAGCTCTTCCCTATAATGCCAATACAGAGACTGGACGAGAGACCTACACGCAACGCTACTATCCAGGACATCACCTGTGACTCAGACGGTAAGATTACCAACTTTGTCACTCACCAGACCATATCGCACATGCTCCCTCTTCATCAGCTGGACAAGAAGAAAGGCAACTACTATATAGGTGTATTCCTTGTAGGAGCTTATCAGGAGATATTGGGCGACATGCACAATCTCTTTGGAGATGTCAACGCCGTACATATATCTGTCAATGACAAGACGTACAAGATAGACCAGATCATCGACGGCGAGACTGTGGCAGAAGTCCTTGACTACGTGCAGTACGAGCCAAAGAAGATGGTGCGTGCTCTGGAGATATGGGCTAAGCAATCAGTTAAGGAAGGCAGAATAACACTCGAGGAGGGTAAGGAGTTTCTCAGCACCTACCGCTCGGGACTATATGGATATACTTATTTGGAATAGATTATGGAACAACTTACAGTCATAAAGGTTGGTGGCAAGATAGTAGAAGATGAGCAGACACTCTGCCAGCTTCTCAAGGACTTCTCCGCTGTGCCAGGCTATAAAGTACTGGTGCATGGTGGTGGACGTTCGGCAACCAAGATAGCCGCACAACTTGGTATCGAGAGCCAGATGATAGGTGGACGCCGAGTGACAGATGCCGAAATGCTCAGGGTAGTCACTATGGTATACGGTGGACTGGTCAACAAGAATATCGTTGCTCGCCTTCAGTCATGCGGTATCAATGCACTTGGACTGACAGGAGCGGACATCAATGTGATACGTTCGCACAAGCGTCCGTTGAAGTCAGTCAAGATGGACGACGGCAGCACACAGCAGGTAGACTTTGGCTATGTAGGAGACGTTGACAAGTGCGACGGCAAGATGTTGTCCAAGTTTATCAGCGAAGGCATTGTGCCAGTTATGGCACCTCTTACTCACGATGGCGAGGGCAACATGCTCAACACTAATGCAGATACCATAGCGGGAGAGACAGCCAAGGCACTTGCACCATACTTTGACGTCACACTCATCTATTGCTTCGAAAAGGCAGGCGTCCTACGTGACGAGAATGATGATGATAGCGTCATACCAACTATCAACGAAGCGGACTTCAAGGCGTATGTAGATGAAGGTGTGATACAGGGAGGCATGATCCCAAAGATAGAAAATTCGCTCGCCGCTGTGCGCTCAGGAGTATCAAGGGTTATCATCACCAAGGCTGACGCTATCGATGGTCAGCATGGCACTATCATAAGATAATAACAAGGGGTAGAGAAAATTTTTTTAATATTTTTTCGGGTGAGCTGTAACTTTATTATAGTTCACCCGTCTTAGTTAATAGAGAGATGAAAGAAATCAGCTTTAAGAACGATGTATTGCCGCTCAAGGATAAGATATTCAGACTGGCACTCCGCATCACTCTCAACAGAGAAGAGGCGGAAGACATTGTACAGGACACGCTGATCAAAGTGTGGAACAAACGCTTCGAATGGCAGAGCATAAACAGTCTCGAGGCTTTCGCACTCACTATCTGTCGCAATCTCTCTCTCGACCTGAAGGCAAAGAAAGAAAGCCAGAACGTCACCTTCGATGAGGCAGTCCATGACAGGGCAGACATCGCACCGCCACCAGACGAAAGGATGATACGGGGAGAAGGCACAAGCCTCGTGATGCAACTCATCGACAGACTCTCGGAGAAACAACGGACCATCATTACACTCCGAGATGTAGAAGGCAAGACTTACAAGGAGATAGCCGAAGTGATGCAAATCGGCGAGTCGGACGTAAAGGTCAATCTCTTTAGGGCGAGAAACAAGATTAAAGAACAATATCTCAAAGCAATAAACAATGGATTATAAGTACATTGAACAACTATTAGAGCGCTACTGGGACTGCCAGACCAGCCTTGAAGAAGAGCAGATACTACGCTCATTCTTCAATCAGGACGACGTACCTGCTCAGTTGAGACAGTATGTTCCATTGTTTGCATATACTGCCGAATGTGTCGAAGACACTCTGGGAGAAGACTTTGACGAGCGAATGATGTCGATGGTTCAGCCTACACCAGTCAAGGCTCGTGTAGTAAGCTTCAAGCAGAAGGTAGCGCCATTCTTCAAGGCAGCAGCAGTCGTTGCCATCATACTCACAATAGGCAATGCTGCAGACTCAGCCCTTAGCGACTCGCCAAAGGAGGAGCAGAAGGGCACACCTACATTCTCGAGCACATATATCAAGTCAGACGATGTGCC
>JAZLKQ010000128.1:0-3292 GCA_045597745.1 Bacteroidaceae bacterium
GAAGTTGAGACTCCTATCCTCCAGCAGATAGCAGGCGGTGCAAGTGCACGACCATTTATCACTCACCACAATGCACTCAACGTGGACCTATATCTGCGTATCGCTACAGAGCTCTACCTCAAGAGACTGATAGTAGGTGGATTTGAAGGTGTATATGAGATTGGACGTAACTTCCGCAACGAAGGTATGGACCGTTCACACAATCCTGAGTTCACTTGTATGGAACTCTATGTCAGCTACAAAGACTACAACTGGATGATGACCTTCACTGAGAATCTGCTCGAGAAGATATGCATAGCAGTCAACGGCACTACAGAAGTGAAGATTGGCGACAACATGGTAAGCTTCAAGGCACCATACCGCCGACTCCCTATCCTCGAGGCTATCAAGGAGAAGACAGGTTACGACCTCGAAGGCATGAGCGAAGACGAGATGAGGGAAGTTGCCAAGAAGTGTGGCGTTGAGGTTGACGACACTATGGGCAAGGGCAAGCTTATCGACGAGATATTTGGCGAGACTTGCGAAGGTTCATTCATACAGCCTACATTCATCATCGACTACCCTGTAGAGATGTCTCCACTCACCAAGAAGCACAGAAGCAAGGCTGGACTCACAGAGAGATTCGAACTTATGGTCAATGGCAAGGAGTTGGCTAACGCATACTCAGGGCTCAACGACCCTATAGATCAGGAAGAGAGATTTGTTGAGCAGATGAAGCTTGCAGACAAGGGTGACGACGAGGCGATGATCATTGACCAGGACTTCCTCCGAGCACTCCAGTACGGTATGCCTCCTACAAGCGGTATCGGTATCGGCATAGACCGCCTCGCCATACTCATGACAGGACAGCCTACTATACAGGAGGTACTGCTCTTCCCTACCATGAAGCCAGAGAAGAAGGCTCCTAAGGATGCAGCGAGCAAGTATGTGGAGGTTGGATTTGACGAGGATATCGTACCTGTACTGCAGAAGGCAGGATACAATCTTGTAGATGACCTCAAGGACGGCAATGCGCAGAAGATACAGCAGCAGATCGGTGAGATTATCAAGAAGTATAAGCTCGACATCAAGAAGCCATCTGTTGATGAACTCAACGAGATCATCAGCAAGATCTCTGCCAACTAACTCGACTTCCCCCTAATACATATACAATTCAGATCACAGTATGCAGTTCAGGAGTACAGGTCGTGTGGCAATAATGGGAGGAGGTAGCTGGGCAACAGCTATCGCCAAGATTGTGCTACATCACGAAGACCGTATCAACTGGTATATACGTAGAGACGACCGCATCGAGGAGTTTAAGCGACTCGGACACAATCCTGCCTATCTGACAGGACTGCACTTTGACGTCAATCGCATCAACTTCTCAAGCGACATCAACAGTATCGTTAAGGATTCTGACACACTCATATTTGTCACGCCATCACCTTATATCAAGAGCCACCTCAAGAAGCTCAAGGCCAACATGAGGGAGAAGATGGTGGTGACTGCCATCAAGGGTATAGTACCTGACGAAGGCACCACGGTATCAAGGTACTTCAGCAGATACTACAACATACCCGAAGAACAGATAGCATGTATCGGAGGACCTTCTCATGCAGAAGAAGTGGCTCTCGACCGACTATGTTATCTTACGGTGGGATGTCCAAGCCTGGAGAATGCACAGATTGTCGCCGACCTCTTGACCAACAAGTTTGTCAAGACATCTGTAAGCAAGGACATAGAGGGCATAGAGTACAGCAGCGTGCTCAAGAATGTATATGCCATCTGCGCCGGTATCTGTCACGGGCTCAAGTATGGAGACAACTTCCAGGCAGTACTTGTAGCCAACGCCGTGCAGGAGATGGAACGTATGCTGACGGCGCTACAGCCAGAAGACAGACGCATCAGTTCGTCTGCCTATCTCGGTGACTTGCTCGTAACAATGTACTCCAACTTCTCACGCAACCGTGTATTCGGTACGATGATAGGACAAGGGTATTCTGTCAAGACGGCACAGCTCGAGATGGAGATGATAGCGGAGGGATATTATGGTACCGCCTGCATGAAGCAGATCAACAAGCGATACCATGTCAATACTCCCATACTTGACGCTGTATACAACATACTCTACGAACATATCTCTCCTCAGGTAGAGATCAAGATACTGAGCGACGCCTTCAGGTAATTGGAAGCAGCATGGACGCCTTCTGATAGTTGGAGGTAGCATAGAGATTATCAAACGAAACCAACATAACACATTACATAATATGGAACTCAACATTTCAAAGGCAGCACAGTTTGTAGCTGCAGGAGCAGTAGCAGACTACGCTCCACAGGTAAAGGCTGCACAGGAGGCACTTGAGAATGCCACTTGTCAGGGTAACGACTTCTTAGGCTGGCTTCATCTGCCAAGCTCTATCACAGCAGAGTTTATTGCAGAGATCAACGCTACAGCAAAGGTTCTTCAGGACAACTGTGACGCCATCGTAGTAGCAGGTATCGGCGGTAGCTACCTCGGCGCACGCACAGTAATCGAAGCTCTCAGCAATTCATTCGGATGGCTTCAGCCTTCTAATATGCCACGTATTCTCTTTGCCGGCAATAATATCGGCGAAGATTATCTTACCGAACTTATCGGCTATCTCAAGACTGTAAAGTTTGGTGTCATCAATATATCCAAGTCTGGTACAACAACTGAGACTGCCATCACATTCCGTCTCCTCAAGAAGCTCTGCGAAGACATGAGAGGCAAGGAAGAGGCAAAGAAGGTCATCGTAGCTGTAACAGACGCAAAGAAGGGTGCCGCTCGCACTACAGCTGACAAGGAAGGCTACAAGACATTTGTCATTCCAGACAATGTCGGTGGACGTTTCTCAGTACTTACACCTGTAGGTCTTCTCCCTATTGCATGTGCAGGCTATGACATCGCCGCTCTCGTCAAGGGTGCTCAGGACATGGAAGCAGCAACAGCACTCGATGTACCATACGAGCAGAATCCATCTGCACAGTATGCTGCAATACGCAATGCTCTCTATCAGGACGGCAAGAAGATTGAGATTCTTGTCAACTATCAGCCAAAGCTCCACTACTTCGGCGAATGGTGGAAGCAGCTCTACGGCGAGTCTGAAGGCAAGGACCTCAAGGGTATATTCCCTGCAGCTGTAGACTTCACTACAGACCTCCACTCTATGGGACAGTGGATTCAGGAAGGTGAACGCACTATCTTCGAGACAGTCATCTCTGTAGAGAATGCTAACACTACTCTTGAAGTACCATCTGACGAGGAGAATCTTGACGGACTCAACTTCCT
>JAZLKQ010000129.1:0-3206 GCA_045597745.1 Bacteroidaceae bacterium
ACACCAGTGAGAGGTACTTTGCACATAAGTTCGGCACTGTACTTACCTCCAAGTCGGATGTTGACGTACATGATGTCTGCATATATATGAAAAACTATGGTGAGGGCCAGCTCATACGTAGCCTTTCATATCTGCTCATGGCTTATAACCATGGCAGCGAGAGCACGTCAGAGCTTGCCCCAGAGCTCTATACACCATCATCCAAACTGTTGCGTCATGAGTTACAGGAGTATATCGACATTAGTGACGAGGAGCAGTCACAGCTCAATGATATGTATGGCGGCACCGCTGTACTCAATAGGATAAAGCGTCTGGAACCATGGGAAAAGATACTCAACGAACTCTCAAGCAGCCTTGATGGCGCTGAAGGTGGCTCCTCATCCAATGAAGAGGCAACCAGCAGAGTAATGTACGTGATAAACAGCCATAATGTTGAGGTGCGCGAGCAGACAAAGCTCAAGAGTGGCAAATGGGGAGCAGGAAAGAACTTGTCCATGAAGAGGTTTCTTGAAGGTCAAGAGCCATTTATTAATGACGTGGACCGTCAGATAGCCTCTATGGCACAATATGTACACAACTACAACTACAGTAGTCTTAGCATCTACGACATTGCGCCATACCTCATTGGTTCGGACAGAGTGTACACAGGCACCTATGCTCCATATATACATGTTGATATCAAGGATGAGAAACCGTACATTTCTTTGGAGAGAAACAAGAAATCGTTTGCGATTGCTTCAAATGTCGACATGCGATATTACAATGCTCGTTCGCAGTGTGTCGTGAGGAAGATGACCGACACGAAGTACGTTGTCATCATGATTGACAAAGCTGTACAGAACTACTACGAGCAGTTGTTAAGCATTGGACAATTTCCTCTCAAGGCAGAATCGACACTTCGATCATTCCTGCCCAAACTTGGCGCAAAGGTAGAGATACACTCCGACCTCATAGAGGGAGGCAGTACGCTCACTACCGTCGACGGTTGCACAACCATCGGACTACGTATCAAGCCATACGAAGAGGGAGTATGGCAATATGACATCATCTTCTATCCACTCGAAGGTGGACAGCTCATGCTGACACCAGGCTCAGGCAACCGCAATGTCGTCGACGAGAAGGACGAGGTGAGATATATGGTCAAGCGAAAGCTAACGGCAGAGAAGCGTGCATACCAACTATTGCAGGACTACATTACCGACGAATATACGGACGACGACGACCAAAAGCCTGTCAACACCATTGGCATTGAGACGTTGATAAGTGTACTTGACTTTGTACATGAACATTCAGACCAGTACTACATAGAGTGGGCAGAGGGCGATGGAGTCAAGGTACGCAGACCTCATGACATGAAGTCCTGGAATATTGGACTCAAGTCAAAGGGTGACTGGTTTGACATAGAGGGCGAGGTCAATATTGATGAAGAGACTGCTTTCACGGTAGCAGAACTTCTGCAGCTTATTGCCCAAAGCAAGAATCGATATGTCAAGATGGGTGAGAACGAGTATATCGAACTCTCTGAAAGCCTACGACGTCAGCTCATGGCGCTCGAATCCGCCTCTGTGCTCAATCGTGGCAAGTATCAGATCTCGACGTTTAGTGCAGGTATACTAAAGGATGACGCACTCAACGGAGAGGTCAAAGTAAGGCAGGACAAGGCGCTTAAGCAACTGAGGACACGCATCGCAGAAAGCAAGAACATCACCCCTGTCGTGCCTAAGACACTCAGTGCAACGCTACGTGACTACCAGCTCGACGGATATACATGGATAAGCAGGTTGACCAATTGGGGAGCAGGTGTATGTCTCGCCGATGACATGGGTCTCGGCAAGACGATACAGACCATTGCATTCCTTATAAGCAAGGCTGCCGACGGTCCGTCTCTGGTCATTGCACCCGCATCTGTCGTACCTAACTGGCGTAAGGAGATCAACCGATTTGCCCCAACCCTACGTGTCAACATACTCAACCAGGCTGATGACCGAAAGGCGCTTATTGACGAATCCAAAGACTATGACGTGGTCGTATCTACATACGGTATGCTTGTGACAAACAGCGAAGAACTCACAGGCAAGCAGTGGAATGTCATCACACTTGATGAAGCTCACGTTATCAAGAACCGTGACACTAAGACGTCATCGATAGCGATGCGACTCCAGAGCAACCATAAGATAATACTTACTGGTACGCCTATACAGAATCATCTCGGCGAGTTGTGGAACCTCTTCCAGTTTATCAATCCGGGCTTGCTCGGCGGATATGATACATTCCAACATAAGTACATCACACCTATTGAGGTCGAGGGAGACAAACAGCGCCAAAAGCAGCTCAAGACTCTCGTCAGCCCGTTTATGCTAAGGCGTACTAAGGCAGATGTGCTGGACGAACTACCTGACAAGGAAGACATAACCATACCTGTGCGACTCTCTGACGAAGAGATGGCAGTATACGAGACTATACGTGCCAAGGCTCAGGAGATGCTTATGGAAGGCGGTGAGAATGTCAATATGCAGACTCTTGCCGAGATAACGCGTCTACGTCAGTCTGCTTGTGCTATATCGCTTGTCGAGAAGAAGTGGAAGGGCGAAAGTGCCAAGGTATCAGCATTTATCGACCTTGCGACAGGTTTGATAGAAGGTGGCAACAGAGCATTGGTATTCAGTCAGTTTACCAGTTTCTTTGATATTGTAAAGACCTATCTCGACAAGTCGGGAGTGGAATATCTATATCTCGACGGCAGTACACCTATGAAGCAGCGCGAACAGCTGGTGAAGAGATTTCAGGCAGGTGACGGCTCGTTGTTCCTCATCAGTCTAAAGGCGGGTGGACTTGGACTCAACCTTACAGGTGCCAACTATGTTATACATCTTGACCCATGGTGGAACCCTGCCATCGAGCAACAGGCTACCGACCGTGCACACCGTATCGGACAGACGCAGAAGGTCACTGTATATCACCTCATATCCCAGCACACTATCGAGGAGAAGATACTTCGACTGCACGATGTCAAGCGCAACTTATCTGACTCTCTGCTCGAAGGTACTGACATGAGTCATAAGATGACGGCTGATGACTATCTTGACATAGTGTCCAACACGTATTAATGTCGTGTACGGCAGGTGCTGCTGACAGGCTGATACACTACAGAATATCCATGATTGCAACCCGGACGACTGGTCGTTGCATTATGGTCAACAATAACA
>JAZLKQ010000130.1:0-3077 GCA_045597745.1 Bacteroidaceae bacterium
TAAGTACGGACTACATAATATATCACACATGAAATACAGACTCCTTTATACTCTCGCACTACTCGTCACAGCGCTGACGTCAAGTGCTGAGATCAAGCTCCCTGCCGTGATGTGCGACAACATGGTACTACAGCAGCAGACTGACGCACGTATATGGGGTAGCGCATCAGCAGGTGCTACTATTGAGGTACGTACGCCGTGGAGCAAAGATATAACTAAGGCTACGGTAGGTGCTGACGGACAATGGATTGTGAGCGTACCTACACCACAGGCAAGTTATACTGCACAGACTGTGACTATCAGCGAACGCATTAACCCTAAGGACAAGAAGGCTGCCTCTGAGGTGACTATCAGCAACGTGCTCATCGGCGAGGTGTGGCTTGCCAGCGGACAGAGCAATATGGAGATGCCTCTCAAGGGATTTGCCGGCTGCTGTGTAAAGGATGGCATACACGACGCCATGCAGGCACACGTGATCAGTCCGTATGTGCGCATGTTCAATGTCAAGAAGGCTCAGAGTTATTCGCCAAAGTCTGACTGTGAAGGCAAGTGGAACACTACGCAGTTTCCTGCCACGATGGAGTTTAGTGCGACAGCATATTACTTTGCCTCAGCCCTGAGCAATGCGCTCGGCATACCTGTGGGTATAGTCAATTCGTCATACGGAGGCGCACATGTAGAGAGCTGGACCAGTCGCGAGTTGTGCGAGACTTACCCTGACATACCAACTGACAGCGTGAGCGTATACAACTTCGGTTCATGGGACTTTGACCGCCCTATACTGATGTACAATGCCATGTTCCTCCCTGTCAAGAACTATACATACAAGGGCATCATCTGGTATCAGGGATGCAGCAACATCGGTCACGCAGACGACTATCCAAAGCGCCTGGCTGACATGGTCGACCTGTGGCGCAAGCAGATAGGACTGGGCGAGATACCATTCTACCAGGTGGAGATAGCGCCATACATGTTTGGCGACGGAGTCTCTATCGAGGGCGCGCTCATACGTGAGGCTCAGATGAAGGCAACTACCGTCATACCCAACTGTGACATCGTTGGTACCAACGACCTCACTCTGCCTATAGAGATACACAATATACATCCGAGCAATAAGCGACCTGTAGGCGAACGTCTCTCTATGCTTGCACTCAACAAGGTGTATGGCATGAAGCAGATAGTATGTCACGGTCCTAAGTTCCGCAAGGAGACATTCCGTGTAGAGGATACCGACAAGGCTGGCGTCAAGAGGGCTGTGGTAGGATTTATTACCAACGAGATGGGTATCTGCCGTAACTACGGGCTCGAAGGATTTGAGGTTGCAGGTGCAGACAAGAAGTTCTATCCAGCCAAGACAGAGTTCCACTGGCAGACCAACGAGGTGTATCTCACTGCCGACGAAGTGCCTGTACCTGTGGCTGTACGCTACTGCTTCAAGGACTTCCAGATAGGCAACATGATAGGTGGCAACGAGTTACCGCTGCACCCATTCCGTACCGATGACTGGTAACACATACCTATGATAGAAGCAAAGATTATCAACGATCCCGTGTTTGGATTCATATCCATCCCCAAGGGACTACTGTACGACGTGGTGTCACACCCCGCATTCTACAGGCTCAGCCGTATCAAGCAGCTGGGTCTGTCGAGCGTAGTGTACCCTGGTGCTCAGCATACGAGATTTCAGCACAGCATAGGTGCATTCTACCTCATGACACGTGCCATCGAGACGCTGATGCGCAAAGGCAACTTCATCTTCGACAGTGAGGCTGAGGCTGTACAGGCGGCTATACTCATGCATGACATAGGGCATGGTCCCTTCTCGCACGTACTGGAGAATACCCTCATATCTGAGGTTGAGCACGAGGAGATATCTCTGCTCATCATGGAGAAGATGAACGAGGAGATGCGTGGTGGTCTTACGCTCGCTATCAAGATATTCAAGAATGAATACCATAAGAAGTTCCTCCACCAGCTCATATCCAGTCAGCTCGATGTGGACAGACTGGACTATCTGCGACGTGACAGCTTCTTTACGGGAGTGACGGAAGGCAATATCGGTTCGGCACGTATCATTGACATGCTCAATGTGGTCGATGACCATCTTGTGGTCGAGAAGAAAGGTATCTACTCGATAGAGAACTATCTGGTCAACCGCCGACTGATGTACTGGCAGGTATATCTCCACAAGACGTCGGTGGCTGTCGAGCAGGTTCTGGTCAAGGCGCTCACACGTGCCAAGCAACTGGCACAACAGGGCTGCGAACTCTTTGCATCACCTGCCTTGAGGTATTTCCTGTACAACAAGGTAGACCGACGACTGTTCTTTGACCATCCGGACAGCCTTGACAATTTTCTCCTCCTTGATGACAATGACATCTGGTGCGCACTCAAGGTATGGTGCAGTCATGAGGACAAGATACTGCGACTGTTGAGTCAGGACTTCATCAACCGACGCATATTCAAGGTTGAGGTTTCGGAGGTCCCATTCGAAGAGACATACGTACAAGACAGACTCCAGCAGATCAGCGAGCACTACGGTATACCTCTTGCTGATGCACACTACCTCACATCTATGCTAACCGTGGGCAAGGACATGTACAATGTCAATGATGACAGCATAGAGATACTGCTCAAGGACGGCACTACACGAGACATCACCGAGACGTCTGACATGCTCAACATATCGGTGCTGTCTAAGAAGGTCAAGAAGTATTATTTCTGTTATCAGAGGTGCGAGTAGGGTACACCACCCATTAATCCCGAGGTTCATCTCCTGCTATCCCGAGGTTCATCTCCTATATATACAATATACCCCAACAATGAAAGAAGGCAACATACACATAAAGGGCGCACGCGTCAACAACCTGAAGAATATTGATGTCGAACTGCCACGCAACAAGTTTGTCGTGGTCACTGGAGTCAGCGGCTCTGGCAAATCGTCACTTGCGTTTGACACTCTATATGCTGAGGGTCAACGTCGATATGTAGAGAGTCTCTCTACATACGCACGTCAGTTTATGGGGCGTATGGCTAAACCCGAATGTGACTTCATACAGGGTATTCCACCTGAAGTC
>JAZLKQ010000131.1:0-1735 GCA_045597745.1 Bacteroidaceae bacterium
GGTTGATACACGTGTGTCAACCGCTTGATGCATTTTATACCACCCCACCCCATGCCTGCAACGTACGGCGCATGGGGAGCAAGAATTATTGCACACTATGATATTTGAATGTGTTATTTTGGCATGTGTGCAATATAAATAAATGTTAAATGACCTGTAGTGTGCAATCCGTATTATGCAGAGTATCAGTATATTGACATTTGTACGGAAAATAAAGTGCACAAAAATATTTGCATGATTAAAGGATAATGTGTAATTTTGCACCTATAATTCAGTATAGCAATAAAGGATAAGCAATAATATGGCAGTTTCGAAGACAAGAAATATGTTGGTTGATGTTGCACGTCAACTGTTCGCCAAGCACGGCTTCGAAGACACGACGATGAATG
This sequence comes from Bacteroidaceae bacterium, assembly GCA_045597745.1. GTDB lineage: Bacteria > Bacteroidota > Bacteroidia > Bacteroidales > Bacteroidaceae > Minthosoma. The sequence continues at coordinate 390 of JAZLKQ010000131.1, forward strand.
ACATTGCCGTGGCATCCAACAAGGGCCGTCGCACATTGTACACCTATTTCAAGAGCAAGGAAGATATATATTATGCAGTAATCCAGACTGAGCTCGAACGCCTCTACGAACGCATGGAGGAGGTTGCACGCAAGAGCATCTCGCCTGAGGAGAAGATGCTGCAACTGATATTCACACACCTCGACGTGGTCAAGGAAGCTGTGTACCGCAATGGTACTCTGCGCGCGGAGTTCTTTCGTGACGTGTGGAAGGTCGAGTCAGTACGCAAGACATTTGACAAAAACGAGATCAACCTCTTCCGCCGCGTGATGAACGAAGGCAATGACAAGGGAGTATTTGACGTGCCAAACGTCAGGCTCATGGCAGAGATCGCACACTTCTGCCTGAAGGGATGTGAGGTGCCATACATCTTCGGCAGATACGCCGCACGAGACAAGGAAGACCTCTATCCATACGTACGACGCATGGTATTCAAGGAGTTAGGTAGAAACTTAATTATCAATACATAACATATCAATTATGGGACTTTTATCAGGAAAGACAGCACTCATCACAGGTGCTGCACGCGGCATCGGTAAGGCTGTCGCAGTCAAGTTCGCTCAGGAAGGAGCAAACATCGCATTTACAGACCTCGTACTCAACGACGATATGGCAGCTGGCCTCGAGGCTACTCGTCAGGAAATCGAAGCTCTCGGCGTGACTTGCCGCGCATACGCTGGCAACGCTGCTGACTTCGCAGAGACTGAGGCTGTAGTCAACCAGATCAAGGCTGACTTCGGCTCAATCGACGTACTCGTCAACAACGCAGGTATCACTAAGGACGGACTCATGCTCCGCATGTCTGAGGCTCAGTGGGACGCAGTGCTCAACGTCAACCTCAAGTCAGCATTCAACTTCATCCACGCATGTGCTCCTATCATGCTCCGTCAGCGCAGTGGCAGCATCATCAACATGTCATCAGTCGTAGGTGTACACGGCAACGCTGGACAGTGCAACTACTCAGCTTCTAAGGCTGGTATGATCGGTCTCGCAAAGTCTATCGCTCAGGAGCTCGGTCCTAAGGGCGTACGTGCCAATGCAGTAGCTCCTGGATTTATCGAGACAGCTATGACAGCTCAGCTCCCAGAGGAGATCCGCAAGGACTGGATGAAGAAGATTCCACTCCGTCGTGGTGGCCAGGTAGAGGACATCGCCAATGTATGTCTCTTCCTCGCAAGCGATATGTCAAGCTACGTAAGCGGTCAGGTGATCCAGATCGACGGTGGTATGAACATGTAATGACTCGTCACTACATCCGACCATACACGTGGTCACATACATGACAACAGACAGACAGCGACTCAGAC
>JAZLKQ010000132.1:0-4615 GCA_045597745.1 Bacteroidaceae bacterium
GGACTATTGATTTATGCGATACAAGTCAGGCTGCAAAAGTTATTGTAGTATTGACTAATGATACAAAAGCTGGTGTCGTAAAGGTTAAAGAGAGCACAGTTATGGGTTCTTTGTTTGGAGGTTCTTATACTGATGGTACTGATGATATCAAAGCTACTACTTTGGACATTGGTTCTGGTGTATATGCAATCGCTACTGTTAATGCAGCGAACACAATCCGTCGTTATCTCAATGGTGTTGCTTACTATCGCGTCCTTATCAAGCACTTCGGTGATGACTTGACTCCATGGAATACAACAGAAACTCCAGCTGTTAGTGCAGGTGACATCTACCCTTCAACAAATCAGGCTGCAAACTACCTCGGACGCTATGGTGTAGTTCGTAATAACTGGTATGATATTGAAATTGGCGCTATCAAGAATTTGGGTACTCCAACTCCATCAAAATTAGGTAATACTATTACTCCTGACGATCCTAATGATCCAACTCCAGATCCAGACGAACCAGGTGACGGTGGCTATGATGATGATATTGACGAGTACATCTCTGTTAAGATCAATATCCTCTCATGGGCTTTGCGTACACAGAGCGTAACACTCTAATCTGAACGACACATAAACAGATAATATTGGCGTGGTGCTGAGCACCACTTGGCACCACGCCTTTTATACATTATATATAATATATAGACAAAACAACAAATGAAGCGTTTTCATCAGATACTGACAACTGTAATCATTGCATGCATGGCAGTGGCATTTGGAGCCTGCTCAATGATGGAAGATGACCGTTCGGACTGTCCTACCGGACTCTACGTGCGATTCATCTACGACTATAACACACAGCGTGCCGACATGTTCAAGGATCATGTGGGTTACGTGACCGTATATGTATATGATGAAAGCGGAAAGAAAGTAGCAGAGAAGAGTATCGCAAATACTCCAGCCACCATGCCACTGGCTACATACGGCTACACAATGCATTTCTCAGAAGAAGAACTCCCTGCAGGACATAACTATCGACTTCAGGCAGTAGCCATGCAGAAAGACTGGGACGAAGCTCTCGCAACTTCAGGTGCGAAGTATCGCCGTACTACTGTAACAGATGCCACTTCTCTCATTATTACCCTTGACCATGATGCAAACACTGTCAACGATGTTTTCTCTGCAAAACTCCATCCAGTTGACAACAAAGCACCACTCGACACACTATGGCATACACTCAAAGTGATGTCGAGCGAACCAACCTACGGATATAACATCCCAGATTTCCCAAAAACCACAAAACCATACTCTATCTATCCGATAGAGGATCCGATGGTAAGCGTAAAGGAAGGATATGCCACATACGCAACCATCTCTCTCATACGTGATACTAAGCACCTTAATATCACACTCCGACAAATCGACAATCCAGAAGCCATCAATGCAGACGACTATGAGGTGACAATCGTAGATGATAACGCGACTCTTGCCTCTGACAATGCCGTCGTATCTGGTGACTCCCTTCTATATACTCCATACGCACAGTGGACAACTCGTTACGAAGACAACGAGGGAACATCCATTGAAGGCGACATACATCCTGCTACTCGCAGTTCTGTTATCAACCGTACAGCACATTATAATCTCATGTTCAATCGTCTCATGTACGATAAAGACAGCGAGAAGTGTGCTAAACTACGTATCCGCAACAAGCATACTGGCAACATCGTAGCTCTCATCAATCTCCCAAGCATTCTTGCCGAAGGACGTATCGCATACGAATGGCAGAACTACAGTCCTCAGGAATATCTTGACCGCGAGTATGACTATGAACTCGACTTCTTCCTTCTCAGTGGTGATGAATGGAAGTACATCGACATTCGTATCCACGTTCTCGCCTGGGCATTGAGAAAGCAGAATGAAGTTCTTCAGTAATTATAACAAATAAGTATTTACACCTCGTGAAACGATTTATTTCCATATCACTTTGGGCCATAGCCTTGTTGGTTGGTATCTGCCTTTCGGCATGTACCGACAGCATTGACGATGTGGTTATAAGCAGCGAGGCGGATTACTATCTGCAATTACAACTCATCTTCAATAATGGCGCTACCGGTACCCGTGCTACCACAACGCCACCAGAGGGTGATGAAGATGGAGACGGACGAGAGAATGCTCATTACAATGAGAACAACATCTACAATGTCAGCTTCTTCATCTATAACGATGGAGTCAATTTCTTCAATGCAGCAGACAACTCTACCCCTATCAAATATAAGGGATATGTTGGAGGACTTACGCTTAGAGGTGATGGTCCTCACACTACTCCTGCCGTCAAGATAAAGAGCTATACTCCTGCTACTGGAGATCGAATCATAGTGTTCGCTAATATTGGAGATGTTACTTCGCAGTATAATACTGTAGAAGATCTTAAATCAGCAGAGATATCGCGTGCAAACACTTGGACAACTAATGCTAAAATCAAAGACTACGACAAATTTGCAATGTCCTCTTGCACGGATGATGCAGATTATGGCAAAATAGATTATACGAAACCAGGAACAGAGGGTAATCCATTCCTGGCAACTGCTGAAATAGAACGTATTGCTGCCCGTGTGGATTGGGTACTTCCTCTGAATGCTTCTTCACAACCAGACCTTGATTCTAATGGCGCTAAATATGCTGTATCAGAAGATGGTACTGTAGGTACAATGTATATTACAGACATCCGCATGGTCAACGATGCAATCTCTAATACTTATATGATTCGCCGTTCTGCCACAACTGTCGGAGGAAGTGTAACCTATATGGAGAAGCAGACTGTTGATCCAAAGAATAGACCACAGAGTTATGTCATTACTCCTACTTCAGTAGCTAAGAAAACAGAAGTTACATACTCTACATGGTATAATTCTATTTATGCAGATTCTAAGGTACCTGCGACATTCTTCCCAGACGCAACTACTTATAATGTAAACACTAACGCAAATCCGACTGATGGTCGCTTCAAAGTTGACACAGAATGGTGCTACACTATTGGTTACACAATGGAGAATACAATGGATGCAACCATGCAGAACAATAATCTGCGCACAGGTCTGCTCCTGAAGAGTGTCTTCGTGCCAACTACAGTATATGAATGTACATCTGTAGGCACACTTCCAACTGTAACAACATACACTAAGGACGAAGACTTCTGGTATTATGAAGATAAACTTGACAGAACAAAGTCAATGTTCTTCAAGACTGAAACAGACTTAGATAATTACGCGCACGGCAAGAGCGCATCTGACTACCAAAAGCATCATTACGAGAACGGTGTTTGCTACTACTATATCTGGATAAAGCATGCAGGATGCGAAGATCAAGCTCTTGAAGGCACATACCCAATGGAATATGCAATAGTACGTAACAATATCTATCGTATTAAAGTAGAAAGAGTATTGAGCATCGGAACACCTACCCCAGAACCTACAAAGGAGGCTATACGTGTACGTAGGTGGAACAGAAGAGAACACCCAGAAATCCTGTTATAATTAAATTACAGAGACAATAGAAAAAAGATAATGAATATTAAACGATATACATACCTATTATTATATGTTATGACCATCGCTCTTTTCTTTGCATGTGACAAAGACGAAGAGCACGACGAAAATGGTTACGGAAAGAACATCAAGGCAACGGTATCCCTTGTTACACGAGCAACTGGAACACCAGAAGCTCATGAGAATAATCAAGAACTCATCAATGACTGGTGGGTGCTTTTCGTTAATAGTAGTAATGAGATTGTAAAGTATATCGACCGCGCATCTACAACGAAGCTTTATACAGCCGTGGAGCGCGAAGAATTTGATTTGGAAATTGCTACAGGAGATTATACCGCCTATTCGTTCGCGAATATCACAAAAACTCAAGTAGAAGCAGCTACAGGCAGTCTTACTGTTGGTAGCACAATGCCAGGTCTTTCAGCTGTGAACTTTAATGTAGCATCAATCATTCCAAACGGAACTAATGTTCCTGCAACATCTCCAATTCCAATGACAGGAGTTCAAGAGGTTCGTTTCGCATCTGGTGGTATGCAGTTCATTGAACTTGAAGTGATCCGTATGGTGGCTAAAATGGTGTTCCAATACAAAAACATTTCATCGAAGGATCTCTCTATCAATAGTCTTTCAATCAAACAGGTGCAGACTGCAATGGTCCCTCTTCTTCCTAATTATACATATCTTGAAAGCGGATGGACATTTGCCAATATTGGAACTGCCTCAACATTTACTCGTACATACGCCTCCCCACTTTCTGTTACAAAATATAGCGGAAGTGGAGATCCTGACTCTAAAACAGACAAGTTCTACATGATTGAGTCTCAAGCAGATTATGCGACACCTTCACAGAGTTACCTAATGACCTTGAATGTGACTCGTAATAGTATTGCCGACAATCTATATTTTAGTCTTGACAAAGATGTAATCCAGACCATTTATCGTAATGATCATGTGATTATTCCACTCAAAATATTCGACTACATCGTAGGTCTCGATGTAAACTTCTATCCTCCTATTGGCGGATATCCTGCTGTAATTAGTGAGGATAAAGATAAAGAAGAATTCTATTGTACCTTTGCAACC